>NZ_JBEYZD010000078.1:0-42340 GCF_040645895.1 Streptomyces olindensis
CCGGTGCGGCGAGTGGGGGTACCCCCTGCTCGAAGAGCTTGGGGGAGCGTGCCGGGCGTCGCGGGGCAGGCGGGACTTTGCGGACACCCCCTAGCCCCAGACCGGAGTCGGACCGGTCCGGAGTCAGACCAGCTCAAGCACCCCGACCGTCTCGCCTTCGGTCGTCTCCCCGTTCGGCCGGAAGCCGAGCCCCAGGTAGAAGCCCTCCGGGCCGTCGGGGCCCGGGTGCCAGGAGACGTAGAACTCCTTGGTGCCCCGTCGGCGGAGTTCCTCCGCGACCGACTCGACGGCGAAGCGGCCGTAGCCCCTGCCCTGCTCCCCGGCCGCGATGTTCAGCCGCCACAGGCCCGAGCGGCGGACGCTGCCGTCCTCGTACCAGTCGATGTCCAGGAAGGCCATCAGGAAGCCCACCGGGCGGTCCCCGTCGACGATCAGGCGGGGCCAGGCGACACCGGGTTGGACGTATGCCTCCGCGAGCGACTTCACGACCGGGGCGACCGCGTGCTCCTGGTCGGGGCGGACGCGGATGCCGAGGGCGGCGTCGAGGTTCGCCGGGGTGATCTCTTCGAGGCGCGGGCCGGTACTGGTCATGCGCGCACCCTAGGCGGGCGGCTCACCGTCCGGCCAATGGTTTCTTCAAGCCAGGATTTTCAGCCCAACTGCCGGTAGCGGCCCCGGAAGTACGTCAGCGGGCCACCCTCCGCGCTGGGCACGCGGGCGGTCAGGACGCGGCCGATCACCAGGGTGTGGTCGCCGGCCTCCACCCGCTGCTCGGTGCGGCACTCCAGCACGGCCAGGGCACCGCCCACCAGGGGCGCGCCGGTGTACTTGCCGCGGGTGTACGGGATGTCGGCGAACAGCAGCCGGTCGCTGACGCGGCCCTTCATGGCGAAACGGCCCGCGATGTGCCGCTGGCTCTCGGCGAGGACCGAGACGGCCCACAGCTCCTGCTCCTCCAGCAGCTCGTCCATGCGGGAGCCCGAGCGCAGGCTCACCAGCACCAGGGGCGGGTCGAGGGAGACCGACATGAAGGCCGTGGCTGTCATGCCCACGTCCTCGCCGGCCGGCGCGCCGGGGTCGTCCGGGTCGAGCGGCGGCTCCTGGGCGGTCACCAGGACCACGCCCGAGGCCAGCCGGGACATGGCGGCGCGGAACTCGTCGTTGCTCACCCCCTCAGCATGCCCGGAGGCGGGCCTCGGAATGATCGGCGACGTGGCAGGGGGAGTGTTCGGCACACCGGAAACGCTAATCTCCGTCCGGCACGCCCCGCATCGGGCTCCGGCCCGATCACGGTCCTAGGACCCCCGACGGATCCCCGACGGACTCCCGGTGAACCCGTGACGGGCGGCGCCGGAAATAATGTGCGCAACCTGACAAACTTTGCGTTCGGTAGCCGCACGTGAAGAACGCAGAAACTCCACTCAATTGTTCAGGTTTGCCTGTGACTTGAGTCACAAGGGGCAGGAATTGTTGACCCTGTGTACCGAGTGGGCAGCGCGCTGTGATTCAGTGGCGGGGAAGCTGCCAGGACGATACGCCGATGAGAACCCTTGATTCGCTGCGAGGTACTCGGGGGGAGGGCGAGCATGGAGACCGAGTCGGAGCCCTACGTCCGTCTTGCGTCCCTGCGACAACTGCACCAGGTCATGGCCGACATGAACACGGCCCGCAGCCTGGCGGACACACTGCAGACCGTCGCGGAGGGCGTGGTCGCCGCCCTCGGGTACGAGCTGGCGTGCGTGAACCTCGTACGGCCGGACGGCGACCTCGTCGTCGCCGCCTTCGCCGGGAACCCGGCGGCCGAGGCCCTCATCACCGGCCGCGTCGGCTCGCGCGAGTCCTGGGACCGCCGCCTGAACATGGGCGAGCACTGGGGCGACCTGGTGTTCATACCGCACACCGAGGGCTGGGTCCTCGACGACGACGACGTCCCGCAGTGGTACACCGACGGCCCCGCCCCCCGCTTCGAGGACGAGTGGCACCCGGCCGACCGGCTCTTCGCGCCCATGTACGCGCCCGCCCCGAAGGGCAGCGGGACGTGCGGCGAGCTGATCGGCGTGCTCTCCGTGGACCGGCCGCGCAACGGCCGCCGGCCCGGCGCCTGGGGCCGCGAGGCGCTCCAGATGTACGCCTTCCAGGCCGCCATCGCGATCAGCAACGCCCGGCTGCGGGCCAACATGCAGCGCGCCCTGGTCCGCCTTGAGCGCGAGCAGCAGGCCCTGCGGGCGAGCGAGGAAAGCTTCAGGCAGGCCTTCGAGTACGCCCCGTCCGGCATGGCCATCGCCGAGATGGGTGGCGACCAGCACGGCCGGATCCTGCGCACGAACGACGCCCTGTGCCGGCTGCTCGGCCGCCCCGCCTCCGCCATGCGCCGCTACTCGTTCTCCGACCTGGTCCACCCCGAGGACATAGGCACGCTCCTGCGCACCTCGGCCGAGGGCGGCCGCGCCGAGCTGCGCCTCGGCCGCCGCGACGGCACGTACGTCTGGGTCTCGCTGCGCAACAGCGTCGTCGCGGACGCCGCCGACGGGCCGCGCTTCCTGCTCACCCACGTCGAGGACATCGAGGAGCGCAAGCGCCGCGAGCTCCAGCTCGCCCACCGCGCCTCCCACGACTCGCTCACCGGCCTGCCGAACTCCGCGGAGCTGCGCTCCCGGCTGTCCGCGCGCCTGTGCCAGCGCGCCACCCCGCACGCCGCCGCGGAGTCCCACGACACCGCCTACGGCCACCCGGCCTTCGACGTGGTCGGGCCCGGCTTCGACTACCGGCAGAGCGCCGAGCCGTACGACGCCTACGACCACCACGTGCACACCGTCGCCCCGGACGGCGACCACGACGACGGCACCAAGGGCCTCGCCGTGCTCTTCTGCGACCTCGACGGCTTCAAGTCGATCAACGACCGGTTCGGACACAACGCGGGCGACGCGGTGCTCATCGAGGTCGCCCGCCGGCTGAGCAACGGCGTGCGCGACGGCGACACGGTCGCCCGGCTCGGGGGTGACGAATTCGTCATTCTGGCCGACGGGCTCGGCCGGGCCGACGCGCAGGACCTCGCGGTCCGCCTCCGCAACGAGATCATCCAGCCCATCCGCGCCGAGGGGCGGGCCGTCCGGGTCGGCGCCAGCTTCGGCATCGGATGGGCACACTGTGGAATGACGGCGGACGAAGTGTTGAAATCCGCTGACGAGCGGATGTACGTCGAGAAACGATCTCGTCCCAAACAACACAGACGTGCGGGGTGAACCCCAGGTCAGCGAGTTGATGCGGTCTGAGTCACCCGTTTGGGTCACTGGGAGCGGGTAGGCTCGCCCTCTCACCACCCGTACCGCATTGCACCGCACCTGACTGAGGAGACCAAGGGATGACGCCCGGCAACAACGGCGCGAGCACGCCCGAGGACGACGACCCGTTCGGCTATCTCTACGCCGACGGGCAGGCCAACGGAGCCCAGCCGCCGTCCGGGGGTTACGGCTACCCGAACTCGGTCAACCGGGTGCGAGCGGTCGGCACGCGCCAGTACGGCCAGCAGCCGCAGAACGCGCAGCCGGCGCCGTACGGGCAGGTCCCGCAGCAGCAGGGCGCCTACGGCCACCCGAACGCGCACTACGCGGCGCCGGAGACGCTGCCGGGCGGCGCCCCCACCACCCAGACGGCGATGCCGTCCGGCGGCGGTGGCGGCCGGGGCGGTCGCGGGCCCAACACCAAGGGCCTGCTGATCGGCGCGATCGCGGTGGTCGCCGCGGTCGTCATCGGCATCGGCGTGGCCATGCTGGGCGGCGACAAGGACAAGGGCGACGCGGACAACGCGTCGGGCACGACCCCGACCCAGTCCCAGGAGTCGAAGCCGAGCCCTTCGAGCAGCAAGAGCGGGGCGGCCCAGGCCGAGCTCCCCAAGATCGACGCGAAGGCCCTGCGGCTCAGCCCCGGAGTCACGACGGCGTCGCAGTTCAAGGGCGCGAAGGCCGACGGCGGCGTCTACGTGACGGGCTTCAACCAGGTCGGCGCCAAGGTCACCTGGACGGTGGACGGCATCGACAAGGCCGACACCTACCGGCTCTACGTGCGCTACGGCATCCCGGGCGTGGACGCCAACGCGACGCTGCTGGTCAACGGCGAGGCCCAGTCCCGCCCCGTGAACATGAAGAACTTCGGCGGCACGCCGAAGGGCGACTGGGAAAAGGGCTGGCAGGAGACCTGGTCCAACGTCAACCTGACCAAGGGCACCAACACCATCGAGCTCGCCTGCAACCAGGGCAACCAGTGCGACGCGGTGCTCGACCAGCTGTGGCTCACCCCGGAGCAGGGCGCGTAGAGCGGCCGGCCGGGATACGGGCCGCTCAGGCGGCGCTGGCCTCCCCGGAGACCGTGACCCTCTCCAGCAGCTCCTCATAGACCTCCCGGTCGAACTCCCCGGCCACCGGTGCCCTCACCGTCGCCGTGGACAGGGCCGTCGCGCGGGTCAGGCGGTCCGGCCAGGGGAGGTGTTCGACCAGGCCCGACAGCAGGCCCGCGACCGCGGAGTCGCCGGCGCCGGTCGGGTTGCCTGGGACGGCGGCCGGTGGGGTGGCTCGCCAGCGGCCCTCTCGGGTGGCGGCGAGGAGGCCCTCGGAGCCCAGGGACGCGACCACCGCGCCGGCGCCCCGGCGGCGGGCGTCCTGCGTCGCGCGCAGGGGTTCGTGGGAGCCGGTCAGCTCCGCCAGTTCGTCCGCGTTCGGCTTGATGATGTCCGGGCGGGCCGCGACACCCCGGCGCAGCGGTTCGCCGCTGGTGTCCAGCAGCACCGGGACGCCCGCGGCTCGCGCCGTGCGGACCAGGCCCGCGTACGCGCCCACCGGCACGCCCGGCGGCAGGCTGCCGCACAGGGCCACGGCAGCGGCCCCGTGGAGCAGGTCCTCGTAGGCCTCCTGGAACGCCGACCATTCCAGCGGCGTGATCGTCGGGCCCGGTTCGTTCAGCTGTGTCGTGTCGCCGGTCTGGTCGTCCACCACCGCGATGGTCCGCCGGGTCGCGCCCGTGACCGGGACCAGGGCGTCCGCCACGCCGGGGACCGCCGCGAGCTTCTCCTGGACGACCCGGCCCGTCGCCCCGCCCGTGAAGCCCGTCACCGTCACCTCGTGGCCGAGCGCCGCGAGGACCCGGGCCACGTTGAGGCCCTTGCCGCCGGGGCGTTCCGTCACCTCGGAGACGCGGTGGGACGCGTGCGGCGTGAGGGACCGCACGCGGTAGGTGATGTCGAGAGCGGTGTTCAGCGTGACCGTGAGGATCACCTGGGCCGACCTCCCCCGAGAATGCGCTTGTCGCCGTGGACTTCCTCAAGCCCGATCATGCCAAAGAGACGGCGGTCGGCCCAGTCCTGGAGTCGGCCACCGTCCCTCGACTGGTGGATGGATCAGCCCAGTTGGGGACCGACCACCCATTCGCCCCGGCGCATCACGCCCTTCAGCTCGAAAGCGGCGTCCAGCAGGACCAGATCCGCGTCCTTGCCGGGCTCCAGGGAGCCGATGCGGTCGGACATGCCGAGCAGGCGGGCGGGGGTCGCCGAGAGTGCCCGCACCGCGTCCTCGACGGAGAGGCCGTCGACCGCGACCGCCCGCTGGAACGCGCGGTCCAGGGTGAGGGTCGAGCCGGCGATCGTGCCGTCCGCGGCCAGCCGGGCCACGCCGTCGGCGACCTCCACCTCCAGCGGGCCGAGCCAGTAGCGTCCGTCGCCGAAGCCGGCCGCGTCCATCGCGTCCGTGATGAACGCCACCCGGTGTGCGCCCGCGCGGTGGAACGCCAGCTGGAGCGCGGCGGGGTGCAGGTGCGTGCCGTCGTTGATCAGCTCGACCGTGATCCGGTCGTCCTCCAGGAGCGCCGCGATCGGGCCGGGGGAGCGGTGGCCGAGCGGCGGCATCGCGTTGAAGAGGTGGGTGGCGACCGTGGCGCCCGCGTCGATGGCCTGGACCGTCTGCTCGTACGTCGCGTCCGTGTGGCCGACGGCCGCGATCACGCCGTGCTCGGACAGCAGGCGTACGGAGTCCAGGCCGCCGGGCAGTTCGGTGGCCAGGGTGACCATCGCGGCCCGGCCCCGGGCGGCGTCGATCAGCTTGCGGACCTCCGCCGGGTCGGGGTCGCGCAGCAGTTCCTCGGAGTGGGCGCCCTTGCGGCAGGGGGAGATGAACGGGCCCTCGAAGTGGATGCCGGCGATCTCGCCCTGCTCGGCCAGTTCGCTGAGGAGGCCCGCGCGCCGGGCGAGGGTGTCCATGTCGCCGGTGACGGTGGAGGCGACGAGGGTGGTCGTGCCGTGCAGACGGTGGGTGTGGATGCCGCGCAGTACGTCTTCGGCCGACCCGGACGTGAAGGAGGCTCCGCCGCCGCCGTGGTTGTGGATGTCGACGAAGCCGGGGATCACGTAGTGGTCTGTTACGTCGATGACCTGGGCGTTTTCGGGCTCCACTCGCGCGATGCGGGTGCCCTCGATGGCTACCCGACCGTTTTCGACGGTTCCCGAGGGAAGGACCACCGTCGCGCCGGTGAGGACCGTGGGGTGTCCGGCCGTCGCGGGGTGCGGATGGGGTGTGGCTGGTCGCGCAGTTCCCCGCGCCCCTGGGGCATCGGTCATCAGGGCGTTACCTCCGTGCGGTCGGTGTGGTCGAGGAGATCCCAGGCCAGTAGCCCGGCGCCCAGGCATCCAGCGGCGTCGCCCAGGGCCGCCGGGACGAGTGAGGGCTGCTTCTGGAAGGTGATCCGCTGTCGGATGGCCTCCCGCAGCGGCCTGAACAGGGTTTCGCCCGCCTCCGCCAGTCCGCCGCCGATGATCAGGGTGCGGGGGTCCAGCAGGGTCAGGGCGGTGACCAGGCCGTCGGCCAGGGCGTCCACGGCCTGCCGCCAGACCGCGAGGGCCCGGGCGTCGCCGGCGTCCACCGCCTTCGCGCAGTCCGCCGCGTCCGCGCCCGGGGTGCCCGAGGCCGCGGCCCAGGCCTCGCTGACGGCCGCCGCCGAGGCGAAGCGCTCCAGGCAGCCGCGCTGGCCGCAGGGGCAGGCGGTCCCGCCGGGGCGTACGACGATGTGGCCGATCTCGCCCGCGAAGCCGTGCGCGCCCGCCTCGACCCGGCCGTCGACGCCGATGGCGCCCGCGATGCCGGTGCCCAGCGCCACGAACAGGAAGCGGTCGGTGCCCCGGCCCGCACCCACCCGGCCCTCGGCGAGCCCGCCGGTGCGCACGTCGTGGCCGAGGGCGACCGGCACGCCCAGCCGCTCCGCCAGCAGTGTGCGCAGCGGGACGTCGCGCCAGCCGAGGTTCGCCGCGTAGGCGGCGACGCCGCGCACCTCGTCGACGATGCCGGGGACGGCCAGGCCGGCGGCGGACGCGGGGGTGCCGAGGTGCTCGGCGCCGTACGCGTGCAGCTCGGCGGCGAAGTCGAGGATGCCCGCGACCACGGCGTCCGGCCCCTGCTCGCGTCCGGTGGCCCGGCGGGCCCGGTACAGGACCTCGCCCTCCGGCCCGGCCAGGGCGGCCTTCATTCCGGTGCCGCCCACGTCGAGGGCGATGACATGTCTCACGGGGAACAGTGTGACCCGGGGACCCGCAAGAGGTCTAGTCCACTTACGTGGTGTAGACCTTATTCCGAATATCGAAAAGTTTCAGTGGCGGCGACGCCAGGGTTGGGGAAGAACAGCGGTGCAGCGGCGGCGGATGGCAGGAACGATCGCGGTGGTGTCCGCACTGGGCATGACGGCGGTCCTCGGCGGCTGCGGAGTCACGGGCGGTTCCGCCGACGTGACCCTGAAGCTGGTCGCCGCCGATTACGGCGACAGTGCGGCCAACAGTTCCAAGAAGTACTGGGACAAGCTCGTCGAGGAGTACGAGGCGGACAACCCCGGCGTCACCATCGACGTCAGCGTGTACTCCTGGAACGACGTCGACCGCAAGGTCAGGGAGATGGTCGCCGCCGGTGACCCGCCGGACATGGCGCAGATCGGCGCGTACGCCGACTACGCGGCGCAGGACCAGCTCTACAAGGCCGACGACCTGCTCTCCATACCCGTGCAGGCCGACTTCGTCGGGCAGCTGGCCTCCGCCGGCCAGGTCAAGGGCGTGCAGTACGGCATGCCGTTCGCCTCCTCCACGCGCGTGCTCTTCTACAACAAGGCCCTGTTCTCCAAGGCCGGCATCACCCCGCCCAAGACCTGGGACGACCTGGCCGACGACGCCGAGGCGCTCAAGGACGAGGGCGTGAAGTACCCCTACGCGCTGCCCCTCGGCCCGGAGGAGGCGCAGGCCGAGACGATGCAGTGGATGCTCAGCGGCGGTGGCGGCTACACCGACAGCGTCGACAGCTACGGCATCGACTCCCCGGAGAACATCGCCACCTTCTCCTGGCTGAAGGACGAACTGGTCGCCAAGGACCTGACCGGGCCGGTCGCGCCCGGCGAGCTCAACCGGGCCGAGGCGTTCGCCGCCTTCGCCAAGGGCGAGGTCGGCATGCTCAACGGCCACCCCTCCCTGATGAAGATCGCCGCCAAGAAGGGCATCGACTACGGCATGGTGCCGATGCCGGGCAAGGAGGGCACGAGCAAGTCCACGCTCGGCGTCGCCGACTGGATGACGGCCTTCCGGAAGAACGGCCACCGCGACCAGGTCGGCGACTTCCTCGACTTCGTCTACAGCGAGAAGAACGTGCTGGCCTTCTCCCGCGAGTACGACCTGCTGCCGGTCACCGCCTCCGCGTCCGGGACCATGACGACCTCCGGCCGGGACCGGCACCTCCGGCCGTTCCTGGAGGAGCTGCTCACCTCCGAGCTCTACCCGGTCGGCAAGACCTCCTGGGCCGAGGTCAGCGCGCAGGTCAAGCAGCAGATCGGCAAGGCGGTCGCCCCCGGCGGCAGCCCCTCGGGCGTCCTGGGCCACCTCCAGGCGGTGGCGGCCCGGGCGGAGAGCGCCGAGTAGTCCCGCTGTCGGTGGCAGGCGTTACGGTGCCGGGCATGGACGAGGACACGGGTGAGCAGGGGCTCGGGCGCCGGGAGCGGGACATCCTCGCGCTCGAACGCCGGGGTTTTCCCGGGCCCGGTGCGAAGGAACGGGCCATACGTGAGGAGCTGGGGCTCGCACCTGTGCGCTACTACCAGCTCCTCAACGCCCTGCTGGACGACCCCCGGGCCCTGGCGCATGATCCGGTGACGGTGAACCGGCTGCGGCGTGTCCGGGAGAGGCGTCGGTCGGAGCGCTGAGGAACGGGGGCGTCCGGTTGTTTGCGGGGTGCGGGCGCATCGTGGTTGATCGCGCCCACGCGGCGGAGCCGCATATCGAGACGGCCCCGCGCCCCTATGGGGCGCGGGCGCGATCCTCAGCCGATCCGATGCGCCAGCGAGGCCAGGAGCTTTACGACCCCCTCCGGCCCGTCCACCACCACGTCCGCGCGTTCCCGCAGCTCGGTCACCTCGTCGCTGCCGCTGCACACCAGCACGCCCGGGATGCCGTCGGAGCGGAGGGCGTCCACCGCCGCGTAGGCGGGCAGGTCGCCCAGGTCGTCGCCGGCGTAGAGGACGGACCCGGCGCCGATCTCCCGGGCGAACCCGCTCAGGGCGACGCCCTTGTCCATGCCGGGCGGGCGGAGTTCGAGGACCATGCGGCCGGGCTCGACGATCAGGCCGTGCCGGGTCGCGAGGTCGGTGAGCGGCGCGCGCAGGGCCTCGAAGGCGGCCTGCGGGTCGGCGGCCCGCCGGGTGTGCACGGCCACGGCCCGGCCCTTCTCCTCCACCCAGGTCCCGCTCCCGTCGAGCAGCCCGGGCAGCTCGGCGCGGACGGCTTCGACGCCGGGGTGCGGTTCCGGCGCGATGACCTTGCCGCTGCGGGCGTCCCACCGCTCGGCGCCGTAGTGCCCGAGGACGACGAGGTGCTCGAGGCCCGGCACGTCCGCGAAGCCGCCGTTGCGTACCGCGACCTCGGCGGGCCGGCCCGTGACCACCGCCACGGCGGCCACCTTCGGCGCGAGCGCGGCCAGCGCCGGCACCGCCTCCGGATGGGCCCGGGCCCGCTCCGGGTCGGCCACGATCGGCGCGAGCGTCCCGTCGAAGTCGAGGCCGATCAGGGCCTTGCCGGGGCCGGCGAGGAGCGCGTCGAGGCCCTCCTGTCCGGCCCGGGTGACGGGGGTGGGCAGCGGCCGCGCCGCCGGTGTCGTGCCGCTCATCCGCGCAACGCCTCCAGCTGGTCCACGAACCACTGTGCCGGTGGCAGTGCCGTGGCCGCCGCCGCCAGTCGCTTGCTCCGCTCGGCGCGTTCCTCCGGGCTCATCGACAGGGCCTCGTGCAGGGCCGCCGCCGTGCCCGTGATGTCGTAGGGGTTGACCGTGATCGCGTCCTCGCCCAGCTCCTCGTACGCCCCGGCCTCCCGCGACAGCACCAGCGCGCAGCCCGCGTCGGAGACGACCGGGACCTCCTTGGCGACCAGGTTCATGCCGTCCCGGATGGGGTTGACCAGGGCCACGTCGGCCAGGCGGTAGGCGGCCAGGGAGCGGGCGAAGTCGTCCTTCACGTGCAGCACGACCGGCGTCCAGCCCGGTGTGCCGTACTCGGCGTTGATCTCGTCCGCCAGCCGCTGCACCTCGGCCGTGTAGTCGCGGTACACCGCGAGGTCCTGCCGCGAGGGGTAGGCGAAGGCGACGTGCACCACGCGCTCGCGCCACTCGGCGTGGGCCTGGAGCAGCCGGCGGTACGCCAGCAGTCCGCGCACGATGTTCTTCGACAGCTCCGTGCGGTCCACCCGGACGATCGTGCGGCGGCCCTCGCCGATCTCCTCCCGGAGCGCGGCCATCCGCTCCTCGACGTCCTGCTCGTGGGACCGCTTGCGCAGGAAGTCCGCGTCGGCGCCCAGCCCGTGCACGCCGACGCGCGTGCCGCCGAGCCCGCCCGCGAACCGCTCCGCGCACGCGACGAAGGCGTCCGCCCAGCGCTGCGTGAGGAAGCCCAGCCGGTCCGCGCCGAGCATGCCGCGCAGCACCTGCCCGGCCACGTCGTCCGGCAGCATCCGGAAGTACTCGGGCGGCGCCCACGGCGTGTGCGAGAAGTGGCCGATCCTCAGGTCCGGGCGCAGCTCGCGGAGCATGCCCGGCACCAGCGTCAGGTGGTAGTCCTGCACGACGACCGCCGCGCCCCGCGCCGCCTCCTCGGCCAGCGCCTCGGCGAACGCCCGGTTGTATTGCTCGTAGGACGCCCACTGGCGCCGGAACTCCGCGTCGAAGACCGGCTCCAGCGGCGTCTGGTACAGCATGTGGTGCACGAACCACAGGACCGAGTTGGCGATGCCGTTGTAGGCGTCGGCGTGCACGTCGGCCGGAATGTCCAGCATCCGCACGCCGTCCTCGCCGACCCCGCGCCGGACCGCCTCCCGGTCGCCGTCGGACAGCGCCGAGCACACCCACAGCGCGTCCGCGTCGGACCCGATCGCGGACAGCCCCGAGACCAGCCCGCCACCGCCCCGCTTGGCGTTCAGCGAACCGTCCTCGTCCACCGCGTAGGAGACCGGACCGCGGTTGGAGGCCACCAGCACACGTGCAGCACCGTACGTCGAAGCCATACGCCTCAACCTAGCCCGGCCTGTAAACGCTCAAACGTACGTACCTGACCCACACGGCCGAAAACGACACCGGTCAGGCCGCCTTCCGCTCCTGGTACTCGGCGATCTCCACCATCGGCGGACGTTCCTCGGTGTCGACGGAGTACGTGCGCGGCTCGAAGCCGTCCCCGCCCCGCTCGAACTGCGTCAGGGACGGCCGGATCAGATGCCCCCGGGCCAGCCGCAGCTGGGCCGTGCGGTAGATCGCGGCGGCCATCCGGCCCAGCGCCTGCCCGTCCTGGTGCCGGTGCTTGCGCACCCCGACGTCCACCTGGGCGAGGGCGTCCAGGCCCACCAGGTGCAGCGCGTCGACCAGCATGCCCAGCTCGACGCCGTACCCGACGGGGAACGGCAGCTGCTCCAGCAGCGAGCGGCGGGCGGCGTACTCCCCGCCGAGCGGCTGCACGAAGCCGGCCAGCTGCGGCCAGTGCATGTTCAGCAGCGGGCGCGCCATCAGTTCCGTGACCCGGCCGCCCTGCCCGGCAGCGCCGCCCAGCGGGCGGTCGTACATGCCCTTCACCAGATCCACGTCCGGCTCGGTGAGCAGCGGGCCCACGATCCCGGAGACGAAGTCGGACGAGAAGTCCCTCAGGTCGGCGTCGATGAAGCAGACGATGTCCCCGCGCGTGACGAGCAGCGAGCGCCACAGCACCTCGCCCTTGCCGGGCACGGCGGGCAGCCGCGGCAGGATGGTGTCCCGGTGCACCACCGTCGCGCCCGCGGCGGCGGCCACCTCCGAGGTGCGGTCGGTCGACCCCGAGTCGACGACCACCAGCTCGTCGACGAGCGGGACCTGCCGCATCAGGTCGTGGCGGATGACGGAGGCGATGTCACCGACCGTCTCCTCCTCGTTGAGCGCGGGCAGCACGACGCTGACCGTCTGGCCCGTGCGCTGCTTGGCGGCCAGGATCCGGTGGAGCGGACGCTCGGTCGCGGACCAGGAACGGGTGCTCAGCCAGCGTTCGACTTCTTCCAGCACCGTGGCGGCTCCTTAGCGTTCTCTCGGCGGGACGGACTGTGAGCCATCTCGCGGTTCGGACGACTATCTCAAGGGTCCTGGTCGTCGGTTACAGTCTTGAACAACGCGGATGACCATCGCATGTCCGGGGTCAACCGTCGTTTACAACCACATACAGCTCATCCAGAGGGGCAGAGGGATACGGCCCGATGAAGCCCCGGCAACCCTCCAGTCGGTACTCGTAGGTCACTGGCGACCACAGCGCGAGGCTCCCGGCTAGGGAAGGTGCCAAATCCGTCTCACGGCGAGATGCGTCGTGAGGAAGATGAGGAGAAAGGGCCTCGCCTCACATGGCTGTGCAGACTGTTGCAAGCACCACCAACTCCACCGTCGACCTCGGCCCGGCCGCTGCTCTGAGCTGCCGCGAGTGCGGTCACCGGGTACCCCTCGGCCCGGTCTTCGCCTGCGAGGAGTGTTTCGGCCCGCTGGAGATCGCCTACGACTTCTCCGCGTACGACGCCGAGGAGCTGCGCAAGAAGATCGAAGCGGGTCCCGCGAACATCTGGCGTTACGCGCCGCTGCTGCCCGTCCCGGCCGACGTGGCGGACAAGCCGAACCTCAACCCGGGCTGGACCAAGCTGATCAAGGCCGACAACCTCGCCCGTGAGCTGGGTGTCGAGGCCGGAAAGCTGTTCGTGAAGGACGACTCGGGCAACCCGACGCACTCCTTCAAGGACCGCGTCGTCGCGCAGGCCCTGGAGGCCGCCCGCGCCTTCGGCTTCACCACGCTCTCCTGCTCCTCCACCGGCAACCTCGCCGGCGCCGTGGGCGCCGCCGCGGCCCGCGCCGGCTTCCGCTCCTGCGTGTTCATCCCGCACGACCTGGAGCAGGGCAAGGTCGTCATGGCCGCGGTCTACGGCGGCGAGCTCGTCGGCATCGAGGGCAACTACGACGACGTGAACCGCTTCTGCTCCGAGCTGATCGGCGACCCGGCCGGCGAGGGCTGGGGCTTCGTCAACGTCAACCTGCGGCCGTACTACGCCGAGGGCTCCAAGACGCTGGCGTACGAGATCTGCGAGCAGCTCGGCTGGCGGCTGCCCGACCAGATCGTGGTGCCGATCGCCTCCGGCTCCCAGCTCACGAAGATCGACAAGGGTCTGCAGGAGCTGATCAAGCTCGGGCTCGTCGAGGACAAGCCGTACAAGATCTTCGGTGCGCAGGCCGAGGGCTGCTCGCCGGTGTCGACGGCGTTCAAGGCCGGGCACGACGTGGTGCGGCCGCAGAAGCCGGACACGATCGCCAAGTCGCTGGCGATCGGCAACCCGGCGGACGGGCCGTACGTGCTGGATATCGCGCGGCGGACGGGCGGCGCGGTGGAGGACGTGAACGACGAGCAGGTCGTCGAGGCGATCAAGATCCTCGCCCGGACGGAGGGTGTCTTCGCGGAGACCGCCGGTGGGGTGACGGTGGGCGTGACGAAGAAGCTGATCGACAACGGGGTGCTCGACCCGTCGAAGACGACCGTGGTGCTGAACACCGGGGACGGTCTCAAGACGCTGGACGCGGTGGCGGGCACGGGGCTGACCGCGACCATTCGCCCGAGCCTGGAGTCGTTCCGGGACGCTGGGCTCGTCTGACCGTTGTTCCCTGCGGGCCGGTGGGGGCTGGTCGCGCAGTTCCCCGCGCCCCTAAAAGCAGGTGCGTCACCCAACCGGAGGTTTTGAAGTCATGAGCGTCACCGTTCGCATCCCCACCATCCTGCGTACCTACACCGGTGGGCAGGCCGAGGTCGCCGCCGAGGGGGCGACCCTCGGGGAGGTCATCGCCGATCTGGAGAAGAACCACACCGGGATCGCCGCCCGCGTGCTGGACGACCAGGGCAAGCTGCGCCGGTTCGTCAACGTGTACGTGAACGACGACGACGTGCGGTTCGAGCAGGGGCTGGAGACGGCGACGCCGGACGGTGCCGGCGTGTCGATCATCCCCGCCGTCGCCGGTGGCTGAACCGGTCGACCGGCCCGATTGTTACTTGCGGTAACGGTCGTCACCGAGAGTTCATCGAATTGCCCCCTCCGTGAGAGAAGCGGAGGGGGCAATTCAGTGTGGTTGAGCGGGGTACAGTTGGGGAACGCGATGCCGATCCCCTGATCGGAAACCCTGAATTCCTGCCGCACGCCCGACAAGATGTAGCCAAAGTGTGTGTGTCTTTCGCGGCTTTTGTTCCCTTTGTGTGGCCCGACTTGCCCTGAATTCAGACGAATTCTCCCCACATTCCGGATGCCGTGCGTCCAGAATTCTCGTCCGATTGACCTGTTGCAGACGGCAGTTGGACAGATACATTCAGCCGCGGTCGACGCGTTCCGGCGCACGCCCCCAACCGTGGGGGGTGAGGTCTGACCCGGATCCGCGAAGTGTGGATCTGTGCAAGGGCCAGTAATAGGGGAGTTAGGCATGGCTCAGGGCACCGTCAAGTGGTTCAACGCGGAGAAGGGGTACGGCTTCATCGCGGTCGACGGTGGTGCGGATGTTTTCGTCCACTACAGCGCGATCCAGATGGACGGTTACCGCACCCTGGAAGAGGGCCAGCGGGTTGAGTTCGAGATCTCGCAGGGCCAGAAGGGTCCGCAGGCCGACATGGTTCGCGTCGCCGGCTGAACGCGTTCCACGACCAACCGCAAGCGACCGGTCTTCTCTGAAGGGCCCGTACCCCCCGGGGTGCGGGCCCTTCGGCCTGTTCGAAGGCCCTGCCGGACGGTGTTCGCGGGTGGCTGAGCGCCCCGCCCGAACCCCGAGAGGCGCTTGCACTCGCAGGGGTCGAGTGCTAATCATTGCGTTAGCACTCTGAAGGTGAGAGTGACAACGTAAGGACCGGGTCGGTGAGGCCACGGACCGGGTGGGGCAAGGAACCACCGGTCGGGGCCGTCCGTCGCGGGCGCGGGCGCGGTCCGAAGTAATCACCCCCAGTCCTGGAGGGACCACTTCACATGGCCAAGATCATCGCGTTCGACGAGGAGGCGCGGCGCGGCCTCGAGCGCGGCATGAACCAGCTCGCGGACGCCGTGAAGGTGACGCTCGGCCCCAAGGGCCGCAACGTCGTCCTCGAGAAGAAGTGGGGCGCGCCCACGATCACCAACGATGGTGTCTCCATCGCCAAGGAGATCGAGCTCGAGGACCCGTACGAGAAGATCGGCGCCGAGCTGGTCAAGGAAGTCGCCAAGAAGACGGACGACGTCGCCGGTGACGGTACGACCACCGCGACCGTTCTCGCCCAGGCCCTGGTCAAGGAAGGCCTGCGCAACGTAGCCGCCGGCGCCAACCCGATGGCCCTCAAGCGCGGTATCGAGAAGGCCGTCGAGGCCGTCTCCGCCGCCCTGCTGGAGCAGGCGAAGGACGTCGAGACCAAGGAGCAGATCGCTTCCACGGCCTCCATCTCCGCCGCCGACACCCAGATCGGCGAGCTCATCGCCGAGGCCATGGACAAGGTCGGCAAGGAAGGCGTCATCACCGTCGAGGAGTCCCAGACCTTCGGTCTGGAGCTGGAGCTCACCGAGGGCATGCGCTTCGACAAGGGCTACATCTCGGCGTACTTCGCGACCGACATGGAGCGTATGGAGGCCGTCCTCGACGACCCGTACATCCTGATCGCGAACTCCAAGATCTCGAACGTCAAGGACCTGCTCCCGCTCCTGGAGAAGGTCATGCAGTCGGGCAAGCCGCTGCTGATCATCGCCGAGGACGTCGAGGGCGAGGCCCTGTCGACCCTGGTCGTCAACAAGATCCGCGGCACCTTCAAGTCCGTCGCCGTCAAGGCCCCGGGCTTCGGCGACCGCCGCAAGGCGATGCTGCAGGACATCGGCATCCTCACCGGCGGCGAGGTGATCTCCGAGGAGGTCGGCCTCAAGCTGGAGAACGCCACGCTCGACCTGCTGGGCAAGGCCCGCAAGGTCGTCATCACCAAGGACGAGACCACCATCGTCGACGGTGCCGGCTCCGCCGACCAGGTCCAGGGTCGCGTGAACCAGATCCGCGCCGAGATCGAGAACAGCGACTCGGACTACGACCGCGAGAAGCTGCAGGAGCGCCTGGCGAAGCTCGCCGGCGGTGTCGCGGTCATCAAGGCCGGTGCCGCCACCGAGGTGGAGCTCAAGGAGCGCAAGCACCGCATCGAGGACGCCGTGCGCAACGCCAAGGCGGCCGTCGAGGAGGGCATCGTCGCCGGTGGTGGCGTGGCCCTGCTGCAGGCCTCCCAGGTCTTCGAGAAGCTGGAGCTCGACGGTGACGAGGCGACCGGCGCCAACGCCGTGAAGCTCGCGCTGGAGGCCCCGCTGAAGCAGATCGCCGTCAACGGTGGTCTCGAGGGCGGCGTCGTCGTGGAGAAGGTGCGCAACCTCCAGGTCGGCCACGGCCTGAACGCCGC
This sequence comes from Streptomyces olindensis, assembly GCF_040645895.1. Lineage (NCBI taxonomy): Bacteria > Bacillati > Actinomycetota > Actinomycetes > Kitasatosporales > Streptomycetaceae > Streptomyces > Streptomyces olindensis. The sequence goes on from NZ_JBEYZD010000078.1 coordinate 16,969, forward strand.
GACCGGCGAGTACGTCGACATGATCGCCGAGGGCATCATCGACCCGGCGAAGGTGACCCGTTCCGCGCTGCAGAACGCCGCCTCCATCGCCGCGCTGTTCCTCACCACCGAGGCCGTCATCGCCGACAAGCCGGAGAAGGCCGCCGCGCCCGCCGGCGGCGGCATGCCGGGCGGTGACATGGACTTCTGATCGACCCGGTCGGTCAACGTCCTTTCCGAGGGCGGCACTCCCTGTTCCGACAGGGAGTGCCGCCCTCGGGCGTGTCCGGGATCACAGTGGGGGCGGGATGCCATGGGCGGGGCCGGGCTGTTGGAATGAGCGCCCTATGCGTATGCACATACCGTCCGGTACCTCCCGAGGAGTCCCCACGTGACCGTCGCCGCCTCCCGCGCCGCCGAAATCCTGTCCCGGCCCGTCACCCTGGGCGGTCTGACCGTCCCCAACCGGATCGCCATGGCGCCCATGACGCGCATGTTCTCCCCGGGCGGCGTGCCCGGTGAGGACGTCGTCTCCTACTACGGGCGCCGCGCCGCCGCCGGAGTCGGTCTGATCGTCACCGAGGGCACCTACGTCGGCCACGAGTCGGCCGGGCAGAGCGACCGGGTGCCGCGGTTCCACGGCGAGGAGCAGCTCGCGGGCTGGGCGAAGGTCGCCGAGGCGGTGCACGCCGCGGGCGGCACGATCGTGCCGCAGCTGTGGCACATCGGCATGGTCCGCAAGCAGGGCGAGCCGCCCTTCGCCGACGCCCCGGCCGTCGGCCCCTCCGGCGTGCGCACGGACGGCACCGAGGGCACCGGCAAGGTCATGACGCAGGCCGACATCGACGCCGTCATCGGCGCGTTCGCCGAGGCCGCTGCCGCCGCCGAGCGCATCGGCTTCGACGGCGTGGAGCTCCACGGCGCCCACGGCTACCTGCTCGACCAGTTCCTCTGGGAGGGCACCAACCGCCGCACCGACGCCTACGGCGGCGACCGGGTCGCCCGCGCCAGGTTCTCGGCGGAGATCGTCGCGGCGGTCCGCGAGAGCGTCTCGGCCGACTTCCCCGTCATCTTCCGCTACTCGCAGTGGAAGCAGGACGCCTACGACGCCCGCCTCGCCGAGACCCCGGAGGAGCTGGAGTCCATCCTGACCCCGCTCGCCGCCGCCGGCGTCGACGCCTTCCACGCCTCCACGCGCCGCTACTGGGTGCCTGAGTTCGACGACTCCGACCTGAACCTCGCCGGCTGGACCAAGAAGCTCACCGGCAAGCCCGCCATCACCGTCGGCTCGGTCGGCCTGAACGGAGGCGACTTCCTCAAGTCCTTCCAGGGCCACGGCGCCGAGGTCGGCGACCTCGACAACCTCCTGGACCGCTTCGAGCGCGACGAGTTCGACATGGTCGCCGTCGGCCGCGCCCTGCTCCAGGACCCCGAGTGGGCCCGGAAGATCCTGGACGGCCGTTTCACGGACCTGGCGCCGTACGACCCGGCCGCGCTGAAGTCGCTCACCTGACCCCGTCACCCGAGGCTCTGGATCTGCTTGCGTCAGTCAAGGACACTGACCGAGCGCCTGTTCACCGGCACGTGAGGAGATCCAGATGACGACGACCGAGTCCCGCCCGCCGGCGGACGGTCCGGCCGAGCGGTCCGCCCCGGTGGTGCGCACCACCGCCGGGGCGGTACGGGGCCGCAGGGAGGAGGGGCTCGCCGTCTTCCGCGGCATCCCCTTCGCCGCACCCCCCGTGGGCGAGGCCCGCTTCATGGCCCCGCGCCCCGCCCCCACCTGGGACGGCATACGGGACACCCACGCGTTCGGCCCGCCGCCCCCGCAGGACCTCGGCCTGATGGGCGGCCCGGGCCTGTTCGACGTGCCCCAGGGCGACGACTGGCTCACGGTCAACGTCTGGACCCCCGACCCCGACCCGGCGGCCCGCCGCCCCGTGATGGTGTGGATCTACGGCGGTGCCTACAAGCTCGGCCACGCCGGCAGTCCCGGCTACGACGCCCGGCACATCGCCACCGACGGCGATCTCGTCGTCGTGTCCCTGAACTACCGGGTCGGCATGGAGGGGTTCGCCCACATCGAGGGGGCGCCCGCCAACCGCGGCCTGCTCGACCAGGTGGCCGCGCTGGAGTGGGTGCGGGACAACATCGAGGCGTTCGGCGGCGACCCGGAGCAGGTCACCGTCTTCGGCGAGTCCGCGGGCGCGGGGTCCGTGGCCTCGCTGCTGGCGATGGCGGGCACGTCCGGACTGTTCCGGCGGGCGATCGCGCAGAGCGTGCCGGGGACGTTCTTCTCCGCCGAGCTGGCCCGGGACATCGGTACGGCGCTCGCCGCCGAGATGGGCCTGCGCCCCACGGTCGCCGACCTGTCGTCGGTGGACCCGCGCCGGCTGACCGCCGCGGGCGAGGCGCTGGGCCCGAAGATGCCGCAGTACCTCGACCGTTGGGGACAGGCGGCCCCCACCGTCACGCCCTTCTCCCCGGTGGTCGACGGCGAGGTCCTGCCGACCACCCCGTGGCGGGCCCTGGCGGCCGGTGCGGCGAAGGACGTCGACCTGCTCGTCGGCCACAACCGCGACGAGTACCGCCTGTTCATCGCCATGGCCGGGCAACTGGGCAAGATCACCGACGAGCGGGCGAGCGCGGCCCTGCGCCTGTTCGCCCCCGGCCCCGACGGGGAAGCGGCCTACCGCGCGGCGTTCCCCGACGCCTCTCCGAGCGAACTGTACGAACGCGTCCAGACGGACTGGCTGTTCAACATGCCCTCGCTGCACCTGGCCGAGGCGCAGCGCGCGGGCGGCGGCAGCGCGTACCTGTACGAGCTGACCTGGCCGGCCCCCGGCAACGGCGGCGCGCTCGGCGCCTGCCACGGGCTGGACATCCCGCTGCTGTTCGGCACGTTCGGGGCGGACCTGGGGGCTCTGCTGTTCGCGGGTGCGGAGCCGCCCGCGGAGGCCGAGGCGCTGTCGTCCCGTTTCCGGTTGTCCTGGACGTCGTTCGCGCGGACGGGCGACCCGGGCTGGCCCGCGTACGACGACGAGCGGCGGCTCGTACAGGTGCTGGACGCGGAGCCGGAGGTCAGGGCGTACCCGGAGGAGGCGTCGCGGCGCCTGTGGGAGGGGTACGACTTCGCTCCGCTGCCCCTGCTGTGACGGGCTAGAGGTTGCCCATCGGCTCGATGTCGACCCGCACCGGCGTCCCCCACACCCGCAGCACCTCGTAGTCGGTGAACTCGTGCACCAGCCGGTACGCCATGGCGGCCCGGGGCGCCCGGCGCTGGGCGGCGATGTACAGCTCGGCCTCCCGGCGGTCCCGGCGCGGGGTGCCGCACAGCTGCCACGTCTGGCCGTTCCACAGCTCCGGCAGCCAGCGCTGCTGGGGCTGGGGGCGGTCGCCGCGCACGCCGTAGCGGGACTGGACGGGTTCGGTGGGCTGCGGCTGGAGCGGGGCGGGGCCGCCGTTGTACTCGTCTCGGCGGGCGGCCCGGCGCCGGGTCTCGCACAGCAGGCACAGATCCGGGGCGCCCTCGTCGACCGGGCCGTTCGGATGCTCGGGGCAGCGGGTGCTGGGCGCGGCGTTCGAGACGCTCTCCTCCAGCAGGTCGAGAGCGCGCCGCAGATCGGCCTTCACCTCGTGCAGCTTGGCGTCCGGGGTGTCGGCGGTGAGGGCTTCCCCGTGTTCACCGAGAAGCCGGAGGGCACGGCCGAGGGCGGTCAGCTGGGCGTGGTTCATGCTGTCCATTGTCCTCAGTCGGCGGATTCTTCTCCCGGCGGCGTAGGGACATCGCGGCGCGGATCCTGGCCGCGTGGTCGTGTACGGAGGGGGCGGGCAGGGGTGCGGGGGGTTGTGCGGGGGCGCTTTCGCCCCGGCAGGCGCTGCAACGCCCCCCGGGTAGGGACTCCGGGCGTCCCGGCGCGCCGCAGTTCGCGCACTCCAGGACCCGTAGGGGCGGGCGCGGGGCCGGTGGGGGCGGGAGCTTGCTGGTCAGGCGGTTGCGGACCAGGGCGGCGGGGTGGTGGACGGGGGTCGGCAGGCCGGTCGTGAGGGCGCGCAGTACGTCGTCCTCCGAGGCGCCCCGCTCGAACCACTGCGTCACCAGCGGGGCGAGCGCCGCGCAGTCGCCCTGGGAGAGCGACAGCACGGGTGCCGTGCGGCCGAGGGCGGCCAGGAGGATGTGGGCGCGGGAGCGGGTGGGGCGCTGCGGTGGCTTCGGTACGTCGCCGCGGGTGAAGGCCGCCCACCAGTCATCGTCCCGGGCCGTGCGGGACCACCACGATCGGGTGATCCAGCGTGAGCTGCCGTCGTCCGCCGTGACGCACTCCCGGCCCCGGCGCAGGTGCCCTGCCCGCTGGATGCGGTTGAGGGCGGTGCTCAGGGCGCACTGGCCGTACGGGAGCTGTTTGGCCAGTGTCTTCACGGAGATGTCGGCGCCGTCGGGGAGGCGGTCGAGGTAGGCGGCGATCGCGGCTTCGCGGGGTGGGAGGTGCGCGAAGTCGTCTGGTGCGCCCGGGAGTTGGCCGGGGGTGGAGCGCTTGCCGTAGCCGGGGTTGGCCATTGGGTGCGCGGACGGGAGGGCAGGACTAAAGTGGGCGTTAGCCATGGGATCGCGGCATTCGATCTCGTAGGTAGGCCCCCGCAGGTGTTGGCGCACCGAGCGGGGGCCGTTGCTTATGCAGGCACGTTAGAGGTATGTGACTGTGCGTGGCAAGCCGGATGCGTCACGTCAACTCACGGGGTGGGAGGGTGGGTTGAGGCCCTCCACCCATTCCTTGAAAAGAGGGCTCGAAGCCCGGGTCCCGAAGCTCAGGCCGTCTCGTCCTTGAGGTTCGCGACGAACGCGGCCCAGGCGGTGGCCCGGAACACGAGCTTCGGGCCGTGGGGGTTCTTGGAGTCGCGGACGGGGACGAGTACGGCATGGCCGTCGGCCATCTCCAGGCAGTCGCCGCCGCTGCCGCCGCTGTAGCTGGACTTGCGCCAGGTGCCCTCAGTGATGCTCCTCATGGCCGTAATCCTGCGCGATGTCCTCGATGAGGGCCAGGGAGTCGGCCGGGGAGAGGGCGTATGCGGTGAGGAGTTGGAAGGTGCGCCGCTGGTACCGGACGGTGGCCGGGTCGTCCTCCAGTCGTCCCGTGCCGACACCCTCGAAGTACAGCAGCGGAGGCGCGTCCTCGAAGTCCATGAGCTTCATGGAGCCCTCCATCGACGCGTGAGCGCCCGCGCCGAACGGCAGCACCTGCACGATGACCCGGTTGCGGCGCACCAGCCCGGCGACATGGTGCAGCGCCTCCGCCATCACTTCCCGGCCGCCGGTCTGTCGCCGCAGGGCGGCTTCGTCGAGCACCGACCACAACAAGGGGCCTGTTGGATCGTCGAGGAGGGCTGTCCGGTCCATCCGGGCCGCCACCAGCTCCTCGATCACCTCCGCCGGTGCCGTGGGCCGGTACGCACGGAATACGGCCCGTGCGTACGCGGGCGTCTGCAGCAGCCCGGAGATCAGGAGCGGCGCGTACTGCCGGATCTCCGTGGCCTGCGCCTCCGCCTCCACCGCCTCCGCGAAATGGTCCGGGTACTTGGACTTCGCTGCTGCCGCACAGTTCCGCTGGAAGAAGTCCTCCGTCCCCAGCGCCTCGTCCAGCAGCCGCGCGTACTCCCGCTGCATCCGCCGCGTGCCCGCCTCCAGTTGGCCGATGAACGAGCCGCTCACGAACAGGCGCTGGCCGAGTTCCTCCTGGCTGAGGCCGGCCTTCTCGCGGGCGTGGCGGAGTTCCGCGCCGAGGAGGGCCCGAGGGGAGGAGGACGGGTCGAGATCCCTGGATCCGGGCATGGGCAACTCCCTGTCGTACACCTGGGGTTGTTGGGACGCCGTGTATGGCCAGGTTAGGCGCACGGCGACCACGCTGTGTGGTGAATCACAAACTCAGCGTGGAGGTAGGACAAGGTGCGCTCGACCGAAGAGATCGTGGAGTCGCTGCGGGAAGCCCTCGCGGGAGTCGGAGTCGTGCTGCCGTCCCTGTGCGTCGATCCGGTCACGGCCGCGAGTGAGGAGCCGTTCGCGCTGGTCGACCTCGGGCGCTGCAACGTGCGGACGGCCGAGCATCTGACCGACGTGCTCCGCTCGCTGCCGGTGGGGGAGGCGCTGCGGGCCCGGGTGCGGCAGTTGAATCGGGAGGGGCGGTGTATGTCGTGAGCTTCCGCACGAGCGAGTCGCGATTTCAAGCGAATTTTTTCAGCCTGCTCGGACGATTTTGGCCATCCCGGGCAAGGTCCGGACGTCCAGCGAAGTCCGTATGGCGCTTCTGGCCTGCCGGAAGGGCGGATCAGGGAAATCCACCGATCCGGAATGGGCGCCTCCGATCCGGCCTGTGAAATGGATCACAGAGATACCAGTGTGATCTGAGTTAATGTCCTCGTGACCAAACGGGGATCCAGAATAGGAAGTCGGCCGAGCTTCCTCCTGCTTCTTTTTACGGGGATTTCGGCGGTATTGAATTTCCTCTGGGGGTTTCGCTCGCCCAATTCCTGGGATCCTGACCTCAGGGAGGATCAAAATGCACCTTCTCACATCGATCGTGAATGAGGACGAGCGGCTCGAGGAGATCCGGCTCGACGCCGACCGGCCTGAGATGCCGAGCAGCACCGCGACTCCGATGCTGGCCACCCCGGTGGCCCTGACCGGCGCCATCGTCGCGACCAAGGCGGCCGGCATCTGGTAGCAGGCGGCAAGCGGGCCGTGCCTGTCCACAGGCACGGCCCGTCCTGTGAAGGCGGCCTCATGACGACGGGGAAGTACAGAAGGTGAAGTTCAGAGTTCCTGCCGTGATCGGCAAAGTGGTGGCCCCGCCCACCATCGGGCGCGATCGCGCGCTCACCGTCATGGAGCGGGTCAGCGCCGTGACCCACCTCATCAGCAGCCTGGAGAACCTCACCTCGGAGCGGGACCGGGAAGCCGGCGGTGTGAACCACTGGAAGGAAGTGCGCCGGAGCCACAGCAAGCGGCCCGCACTGGTCCGAAGGGCACTCGACGCCATCGGCGACCCGCGCCGCCTCCGCGGCATCCACGCGACGCGCGCGATCGCGGCGGCGTCCTTGCTGGTCCCGGGCACACCCCGGCGCTACCGGGCGGCGGCGAACGGCTATCTCGCGCTGACGTCCGTGGCGAACTACCTCACGCAGCCGTACGGCACCGACGGAACCGACCAGCTGAGCTTTCAGGTCCAGGCCGCCTCCGCAGTCGCGAGAATCACGGACAAACCCCGGCTGGTGGACGCTTGCCTGTGGTACGTGGCTCTCCAGTCGACCATGTCTTATGCCATGGCGGGCTATGCCAAACTGCCCAGTCATATATGGCGCTCGGGCGAGGCATTGCCCGGAGTGCTGCGCACCGAATCGTACGGTGACCGCGCCGCCTTCGAATTGGCGCAGCGGCATCCGGTGATGGCCAAGTTTTCTGCTCACGCGGTCCTGGCCCTGGAGTGCGCTTTTCCGGTCGTCTTTCTGGCCAAGGGCAGGCCGGCCCCGCTCGTGCTCGCCTCCATGGGGGCTTTCCACCTGGTCAACGCTCGCGTCATGGGGCTCGGCCGGTTCGTGTGGGCGTTCACGGCCACCTATCCCGCAGTCCTGTACGCGGTTCAGTCCCGTAGCGACTCGCCGTCCGCTGTCGTGGGCCGGAGTGCCTCATGACCGGGCGCCACGACACGGTGCCGCGGCTGGCGGCAGGGCTGCTCGCCGGCGCGGCCCTGACCGGGCTCGCCCGACAGGCGATGCGCCACCGACGGGTCGTGCGCGGCCAGGGGGACGAGGTTCTGTTCGAGACCGGGAGGCACAACGTCCTCGCCTACCGGTTCACCGAGGCCGCCACTTCCGTACCGGCCGGTGCCCCGGTCCTGGTGTTCGAGACCGGGATGGTCTCGACGGCGGAACACTGGTGCTGGGTGCAGCGGTCCCTCGGCCGGGACCATCCGACTCTCACGTACAGCCGGGCCGGCTACGGACGCAGTGAGTTCCGCGGCGACGAGCCGTTCACGCTCCGGTCCGCGGCACTCGACCTGGAGGACCTCGTCCGCCACGTGTGCGGTCAGCGCCCCGTCGTTCTCGTCGGGCACTCACTGGGTGGCTATCTGGCGATGCTCTCCGCCGAGTCGATGCGTGACCTCGTACGCGGTCTGGTGCTCGTCGACCCCAGCCATCCCGGTGAGCTCCTGCGCTCGCCCGCGCAGGCGAAGGGCGCGAAACAGATCACCTTCAACCTGACGTCGATGCCGCAGTCGACCCGCCTGGGTCTCGGAGAACTGCTGGCCACACCGCCCTGGGTGGACCTGCTCCCCGGAGATCTCCAGGGTCTCTGCCTCGATCAGTACCGCGATCGAAAGATGTGGACGGCGGCCCAACGGGAATGGCGGGCGACCCAGAAGGAATTCCTGGATTACCCGGGAAGCCTGCCCAAGATCGGTGTGCCCGTCCGTCTCGTGGCCGCTGATCGGACCCATGTGACGGACAAGACCGCGTCCGAACTCCACCGCGAGATCGTCGCGGCCGCGCCGGTGGGAGACATGCGGGTCATCGAGCGGGCCACGCACGACGAACTGCTGCTGCGCGCGTCACTGGCCTCTCAAGTGGCCGACGAGATACGGGAGTTCATGCGCGGTCTCGATGAGGGGCACCGTTCGGCGGAGGGAGCGTCGTGAGGAAGAAGGCCGACCCGGTGGCGGGCCTGATCGAAGTGGCCGTCGCCGGCTGGCTGGTGGTCACTCTGCTCAGTCAGCACCCGAACCGCGCGTTCGATCGTCTCCGGGCTCTGGATCCGATCGGCTTGCTGATCCCGAACTGGCGCTTCTTCGCTCCCTTTCCGGCCCGCCACGACTATCACGTCCTCTATCGCACGCTCTCCGTATCGGGTGAGCAGTCCGAGTGGAAGCAGGCGTCGTCCATCACGCCGCGCACCTGGAGCCATGCCGCCTGGTTCCCCAAACGGCGCGAAGAGAAAGGGATCTTCGATCTCTGCGTGAGCCTGGACAGTGCCGAACGCCTGGACGAGCCGGAGCAGTCACCGGCCTACTGCCTGCTGCGCGACTTCGTGGCCCGCCGGATCAGGGAGGAGGACCCCGTGCGGGACCGGCTCTCCGGATTCCAGTTCCTGCTCGTCCAGTACAGCGGCTACGACGACTCGGAACCCCCCGAGTACATCTTTGCCTCTCCGTTCATCGACGCGAAAGACGCGAGTGAGTAAGCCATGACGTACCCCACGCCCCGGGACTACGGCGAGCAGTTCGCCGAGTTCTACGACGAGCTCTTCCCGAAGGACGCCGCGGCCGACCAGGTGGCGGACGCGCTGAGCCGGCTCGTCGGCAGCGACGGAACGGCCCTGGAACTCGGCGTCGGAACCGGCCGCATCGCGATCCCGCTCGCCCAGCGCATCGCCCACGTCACCGGCGTCGACGTCTCCCCCGAGATGCTCGACCTGCTCAGGAGCGACGTCAGCCGCACCGGTGCCCGGGTGACCGCCGTCGAAGCGGACCTGCGCACCTACGCCGACGAGCAGCGGTACCCGCTGGTGTACGCCGTCTGCGGCACCCTGTCGATGCTGGTCGACGCGGACGCGCAGCGGGAGGCGGTGCGTCACGCGGCCGACCGCGTCGCCCCCGGCGGCCACCTCGTCGTCGAGACACACAACCCCCCGGGCATCCTCGCCATGACCGGGGGCCTTCCGAACTTCACGACGCTCGTCCCGTACCCGACCCCCGGCAGCGGCCTGGTCACCACGTGGAACATCAACGAGGCCACCTCCCTCTGGCGCGCCTCCCACCTGTGGATCAACAACGGCAGCCTCAGAATGGCCTCCGAACTCAGCCGCCTGACGACCCCCGAAGAAATCGAGTCCTACGCGACCAAGGCCGGCCTGCGCCCGGACCGGCTGGCCTCCGACTGGCACGGCACCCCCTACAACGAGGGCTCACCGACGTACGTGGCGACCTTCACCAAGCCCCATTAGCCCGTCTTCCAGGGGGAGCTCACGATGAACCAGGACCTCGCGGCCCTCGCCGAGGAGCTCACGGACATGGCCGCCGCCGATCACCGCGCCGCGACGAGCGGGGCGGCGAACAGCGACGACCCGGCCGAACAGTTGGCGTGGCGGCGGCTCACCGCCCGGCACGGAGACCGGCTGAACGAGATCATGGACGAGGTCGGCTGGCCCACCGCCGCCCTCGTCGGAGAGGATGCCGCCCGGGCCGCCTGGCTGGTCGCCCAGCACGCCGACCGGCAACTGGACGTGCAGCGGCGGGCCCTGCGGCTGCTGGAACAGGCCGTGGCGGCGGGTGCCGCCGAGGCCCGCGATCTCGCTTTCCTGCGCGACCGCACGCTCGTCAACGAGGGGCGGAAGCAGATCTACGGCACACAGATCGCCGGAGTGCGGGGGGACGGTTCGCCGATCCCCTGGCCCTGCGCGGAGCCCGAGCGCGTGGACCAGCTGCGCGCGAGCGTCGGGATCGAGCCGTTCGACGAGTACGTCGCCCGGTACCGCTGACCCGCGGGGTCAGTCCGTCGCCGCCGACAGGGCCGTTCGCAGATGGCCGTCGGACTGTTCCAGCAGGCGGGCCGCCGTCGGGCCGTCCACGGCGGCGAGGATCGTCAGGATCGCGTTCTTCACCTCGCCGTCCGTGGCGGACAGGGCCCGCTCGATCTCCTGGTCGTCGGCGCCGGTGGCGAGGGCGACGATGCGGTGGGAGCGGGCGCGGAGCTTGTCGTTGGAGGCGCGGACGTCGACCATCAGATTTCCGTAGGTCTTGCCCAGGCGGATCATCGTGATCGTCGAGATCATGTTGAGGACGAGCTTCTGCGCCGTACCGGCCTTCAGACGGGTGGAGCCGGTGAGCAGTTCGGGCCCGACGACGATCTCGATGCCGTGGTCGGCGGCGGCCGCGAGCGGACTGCCCGGGTTGCAGGCGAGGCCGACGGTGAGGGAGCCGCGGGCGCGGGCGTACTCGACGGCGCCGATGGCGTAGGGCGTGCGGCCGGAGGCGGAGATGCCGACCACCGTGTCGTCGCGGGTCAGGCCGAGGGGCTCCAGGTCGGACCGGGCCAGCTCCGGGGAGTCCTCCGCGCCCTCCACCGAGGTGACCACGGCCTGCGGGCCGCCCGCGATCAGGCCGACCACCCTGGACGGGTCGGTGTTGAACGTCGGCGGGCACTCCGAGGCGTCCAGGACGCCCAGCCGGCCCGCCGTGCCCGCGCCCGCGTAGACCAGGCGGCCGCCCCGGGCCATCCGCTCCGCCACGGCGTCGATCGCGGCGGCGATCCGCGGCAGCCGCGCCGCGACGGCCCCGGCCACGGTCGCGTCCTCCCCGTTCATCAGCCGCGCGATGTCGAGGGTGGGCAGCCGGTCGATGTCCGCGAGTTCCGGCCGGAAGGCCTCGGTGGTCAAGGACTCCAACTCGGCTCTCAGATCACGGGGGTCGGAGGTGGAGGTCATGGACGGCTCTTTCCGTGTCTTTCCGGTGCTGGGCGGGGCGGCTGCCTCAGGAACGGTGCCGGTGGGCCAGCGCCTCGTACGACGCCGAGAGCGCCGGCGCCGCCGACTCGTACGTCCGCTGCGCCACCCCCACGAACAGGCAGTCCACCACAAGGAGCTGGCCGGTCCGGGACGACATGGCCGCAGGGCGCAGCTCGCTCTCGCGCGCGGTGGACGTGGTGAGGACGTGGTCGGCGTACTGGGTGACGGGGCCGTCCGGGCGGCCGGTGATCGCCACCGTCGTCGCCCCGCGCTCGAAGGCGACGCGCAGCGGCTCGATGACATCGCCCGTCGACCCCGAGTGCGTGATGGCGATCGCCACGTCGCCCGCCCGCAGCTGCACCGCGTTCGTGACGGCCAGGTGCGGATCGCTGTGGGCGTGCGCTATCAGCCCTATGCGCAGCAGCTTCTGCGTGAGGTCCTGGGCGACCAGCCCGGACGCCCCCACGCCGTACACGTCGGTGCGGCGGGCCGTGGCCAGTGCCGTGACGGCCGCGCCCAGTTGGACCGTGTCGAGGCCGGCGGCCGTGTCGGCGAGGGTCTGCTGCTCGTCGTAGGCGAGCTTGGCGACCACGTCGGCGATCGGGTCGTCCACCGCGATGTCCGTCGTTATGGCCGGGGCCCGGCCGGACTGCTGCTGGGCGGCGAGGCCGGCCAGGGCGAGGCGCAGGTCCCGGTAACCCGGATAGCCGAGCAGGCGGGCGGTGCGTACGACGGTCGCCTCGCTGGTGCCGGTGAGCTCGGCGAGGCCGGTGACCGTGAGGGCCGCGCAGCCGGCCGGGTCGCCCGCGACGGCCTCGGCGACGCGCTGCATGGAACGCGTCATCGACGGCGCCAGCGTGCGGACCTTGGCCGCGAGGGCGGCGGGGGCGGGCGGGGTGCCGGCCGAGCCGGCCGGGCCGCCCCGCTCGCTGGCGAAAATTTCCTTCACTCTGCGGGTCACCACTGAAAGATATTTTCGGCTCGGCGTTGTGGTCAAGAGTGCGCACAATGGGGGCATGGACCCCATCAGCCCCCAGGAGCAGGCCCTGCACGCCGCGCGCGCCCTCGTGCTGGCCGACCTCGTCGCGGGACGCGTCGCCGAGGCGGACGTCGTCTCGCTGGTCGAGGAGTCCGTCACGCAGCGGCGGTGGTGGGTCGAGCAGTGGCCGGAGGGCGCGCCGTACGTGGCCGGGCTGGTCGCCCAGGACGTCCAGGACGCCCTGCTGGAGCGGTACGGCCGCTGGCCGCTGTGCCCGGTGTGCGGCGCGGGCGACCCGCACGCGCTGGACGTGGAACCGGAGTTGGGACCCGACCCGCACTGGGTGTGCGGCGAGGCGGGCGTGAAGGTGGCGGCGGTGGGATCGCTGGGCGAGGCGCTCGGCGGGGCCGCGTCCTCGTGAGGCCCCGGTGACGATCTACATCGACCCGCCGACCTGGCCCGGCCACGGCCGCATGTGGTCCCACCTGATCAGCGACGTCTCCTACGACGAACTCCACACCTTCGCCGCCCGCCTGGGCGTGCCCCGCCGCGCCTTCGAACGCGACCACTACGACATCCCGGCGCAGCGCTATGCGGAGCTGGTGGCGGCCGGGGCCGTGCAGGTCAGCAGCCGCGAGGTGGTACGACTGCTGCACGCGGCGGGGCTGCGGCGGCCGAAGGGGCGTCATCAGGCGCGGGATTCGCGCGGCTCGTAGGGCAGGTGCCCGGGTTCTCCGCGTGGGCCGGGGGTGTTACCGGGCGCCGGATGAGCGCAGTTCGTAGGTCAGGTGCTCGGGGTCCTCGGCGACCCGGGTGAACCCGGCCCGCGCCAGGACGTTCTGCGAGGGCAGGTTGTCCCGCTCGACGTTCGCCACGACGGTCCGGACCTCGTCCCGGTCCAGCGCCCAGGCCGACAACGCGCGCAGCGCCTCCGTGGCGTAGCCGTGGCCGCGGGCCGCCTCGACGAGGTCGTACCCGATCTCGACCCGGCCCGCCCCGTCCGGGACGCCGTGGAAGCCCATGGCGCCGAGCGCGCGGTCGTCCTCGCGGCGGACCAGCACGTACATGCCCCACTCCGGCCGGTGCACGCCGTCCTCGTACTGCTTGTACACCAGCCCGGCACCCACCCGCGTGCCCTCGATCGGGCCGCCCTCCAGCCACGCGAAGCCGCCGTCGCCGACCGTGGACAGGTCGGTCGCCGCCGCCGGGGTGACGCCCTCGAGGGTGAGCCGCTCGGTGTCGAGCACCAGGTTGTTGCTCCAGCGCCACGCGGTGACGGGCGCGCGGCCGGGCAGCTCGCCGCGGCCGGTGGCCCACAGCAGGGTCCGCCACGGCGTGGGCCCCGGCTGGACGTGCGGGAAGAGCCGGGTGAGCACGAAGTCGCACAGCGCGGGGTCCGGCTCGTACCCGATGCCGAGCCCCTCGGCGATGTCGTGGGTGTGCAGCAGCACCTCGGCCACGCCCATCGCGGCGAAGCCCTCGCGGTTGGCGCTGCGGAACGGGTACGGGTGGAAGGCCCGGACCTCGCGCGGGGTGGTCCGGACCGCGGCGGCCAACAGCACCCCCATCGCGCGGATCACGCGCAGCGCGCCCGCGTTGTCGGCGCCCTCCTCCAGGGACAGTTCGAACGGCGAGTACTCCTCGGGCTCCCGGCCCGCGAGCTGCCCCGCGTACGCGATCAGATCCTCGGCGATGTGCACGGCGGCCTCCCGGCAACTCCACTCCAGCCGCCCGGCCCGGGCCCCCTCCCAGTCCCGCCCGGTGACCGTCCCCAGCAGCCCGACACACTCGTCGACGGCCTGCTCCACCTGCTCCGCACCCGTTGTCCACATGGTGGGCAGGCTACGGGCGGGGCGGGGTCAGGGCGACGGGTTTTCCGGCGCGGGGCTGACGCGGTACGCGGCACTACCCCTAGGCCTCCAGCAGCTCCAGTTCCGAGCGCAGGTTGTAGCGGGCCGTCGGCTCCCACTCCGCCGCTCCGTGCGGGGTCCTGAACAGGCGTGGCAGGGCGAGGAGTTGGCGCAGGACCGCGGCCCGGCCGGTGCGGAAGGCGTCGTTCGGGACGAAGTGGTACTCCTCGCGGACGGCGGCGGTGTAGGCGGCGTACGCCGAGGGCGGCGAGGCCAGGATCGCGAGGTCGGCGTCGCACAGCACCTGGCCGTCGGGGTCGTCGTCGGCGGGGTCGTGGCCGACGGTGAGACGGACCAGGCGGGCCACTTCGGCGGTCTTCGCGGCCGGGACGCCGGCTTCCGGAAGGGCCCGTTCGGCGAGGCGGGCCGAGCGTTCCTCGTTCTCGGAGCGGTCGGGCAGGTAGACCGCGTCGTGGAACCAGGCGGCCAGGCGGACCACGTCCGGGTCCCTCGCGTACTTCTCCAGCACGTCGACCCGGTCCAGGACCGCCGCGAGGTGGGTGACCGTGTGGTAGCGGCGCTGCGGCTCCTGCCAGCGGGTGAGCAGGTTGTCCGCGTACGGCGCCGGGTTTGGACCGCCCGCCGGCCCCCGGGCCGCCTCCAGGGCACGGACGAAGCGGGCGCGCAGCGAGTCGAGATCGGCCATGGGGTCATTCTCCCGCCGACGGGTGCGTCGCACCTAGCGTGGGGTGTATGACGACTCCTGCTGATGTGCACGACGTACGGGACCCCGAGCAGCCCGGGCGGCTGCTCACGATCGAGCGTGACGCGCTGATCCCGCTGCTGCGGGGCAGGGCCGACGACGACTTCGCGCTGCCGGTCGCCGCGTGTCCGGGCTGGACGGTGCGGGCGGTGCTGGCGCACTGCTCGGCCGCGCTCACCCGCGTGGTGGAGAACCGCTTCGAGCCGGGCGTGTTCTCGCCCGAGTCGAACGACCGGGACATCGCCGAACGGGACGGCTGGAGCAACGCGCAGGTCGTCGACGAGCTGGAGCGCGGGATGACCGAGGCCGGGGCCGTGATCGCCCGGGCCGACGGGAAGCTGGACGGGCTCGCCCTGGGGGAGTGGGTGCACGCCGGGGACGTGCGCGAGGCCTTCGGCGAGCCGGGGGCGTACGGCGGGGCCGGGCTGCCGGACGCGCTCGACCTGCTCGCCCGGATCACCCGCGAGCGGGGGCGCGTGCCGCTGCACGCCGACCTCGACGACCGGGACGAGCCGCTGCGGCTGGGCGAGAGCGGCGGGGAGCGGCCCCCGGGGCGCTTCATCGGGGACGGGCCGACCCTGATCCGGCTGTACACGGGGCGGTCGGTCGACGGGGCACCCGCGTTCGAGCTGGCCGGGGTGGAGGCCGGGGAGCTGAACATCTTCGGGTGAGGGCGTGGCCCCGGGGGCTTGGGAGCCGGCGGGAGTGGGCAGCGTAGTCTGTGATTGGACTAGACCTGTCGCCGAACGCCGACGCCATGCCGACGAAGGGGCCCCATGAGCAAGCGTGCAGTCCTGGAGGTGATCGCCCTCGGGGTCGAGGACGCGGTCGCCGCCCAGGCGGGAGGCGCGGATCGCCTCGAACTGGTCACCGACATGGCGGCCGACGGGCTCTCGCCGTCGGCCGCCACCGTCGCCGGGATCCGCCGCGCCGTGGACATCGCGCTGCGGGTGATGATCCGGCCGGCCGCCGGATTCGCCGCGGGGGACGTCGAGCGGCTGGTGCGGGTGGCCGGTGAGCTGCGGGAGGCCGGGGCCGAGGAGTTCGTGCTCGGGTTCCTCGACGAAGGGGGCGCGCTGGATCTGGCCGCCGTGGAGCGGGTCGTCGCGGTGCTGGACGGCTGCCCCTGGACCTTCCACCGGGCCATCGACCGGGCCGCCGACCGGGACGCCCTGCGCAAGCAGCTCGACGGGATGCCGGGGCTCGACACATACCTGACGGCCGGGTCGGCGGACGGGGTCGACGGCGGGCTGCCCGTCCTGCTCGCGGAGGCCGGGCGGGCCGGGGAGCCGGGGTACGGGCAGCAGCTGCTGGTCGGGGGTGGGCTGCGGCTCGATCACGTGCCGGTGCTGGCGAAGGCCGGGGTCGACGGGTTTCACATCGGTGGGGCGGCTCGGCCGGGGGGATGGGGCGAGCCGGTGTCGGCGGAGGCCGTTGCGGTGTGGCGGGCCGCGGTGGACGGGGCCTAGGCGGACCTGGCCGCTAGGTGAGTTGGTCCGGCAAGGGGGCCGAGTGTGTCACCGTCAAGCCCGACACCGCTCGGGTCAGCGCCACGTACAGGCGGCGCAGCCCCGTCCGCTCGTCCGGTTCGCCGTCGACCACCGCGCTGGGCTCGTCCAGGACCACGTAGTCGTACTCCAGGCCCTTCGCCAGCGACGCGGGGACCAGGGTCAGGCGCGTGTCCTCGGTGGTCTCCTCGCCGGGGCCGAGGTAGGGGATGCCGGACTCCGCCAGCGCCCGGGCCAGTTCCGGCACGCGCGCGTCCGCCGCGATCAGGCCCGTCGAGCCCTCGTGGCGCAGCGACTCGCGGCAGGCGGCGACCACGTCGGTGGTCCCGGAGACCTCACGGACCTCGAAGCGGCCCGGGTTCTCGCGGATCGACACGACGGGCGTGAGGCCCGGGGCGATGTGCGGCAGCAGCCGGGAGGCGTACGTGATGACGTCCGTCGGCACGCGGAAACCGGCCGTCAGCTCCTCCACCACCGCCTCCCGCTTGCCGAGGTGGGCGAGCGCCTCCTGCCAACTGCGCGTCGCCCACGGCGCCGTGCCCTGCGCCAGGTCGCCGAGGACCGTCGCGCTGCCGGTGGTGCAGCGGCGGCCCACCGCCCGGTACTGCATGGGGGAGAGGTCCTGCGCCTCGTCGAGGACGACGTGCCCGAGGGAGTGCGTGCGCTGGATCAGGTCGGTGGCCTCGTCGACCAGGACGGCGTCGGCGGCCGACCACTTCGCCGACTTCACGCTGCGCGCCGGCTTCGCCCAGAGGATCGCCTTCTGCTCGTCCTCGTCGAGGACGCCCTCCGCGTGCGCGGCGAGGAAGTCCGCGTCCGACAGCAGGAGCAGCACCAGCTTCGCCGGGTCGACGGCCGGCCAGATCTGCTTGACCGCCGCCTTCACCGCGCTGTTGCGGGCCACGGCGTCCTGCACCCGGTCGTCCGGCGCCTCGCCCGAGCGCTCCATCTGCACCAGCACCGCGTGCGCGATGCGCTGCGGCAGGGCCTCGCGGGCGGCGCCGTAGCGGATGTCGCGGTCGAGCAACTCGCGGACGATGTCCTCCAGTTCGTACGCCGGGACCCGCCAGCGGCGGGAGCCGCGCACCACGACGACCGGCTCGGTGGGCATCGTGACGTGGGAGTAGAGGGCCCCGCGCAGCACCCGGGCCATGCGGGCGTCGCCCTTGACGACCGCGGCCGCCGCCTCGTCCGTGCCCTTGATCTCGACGTGCGCCACGAGGTCCTCGACCGTGGCCTGCCGCACGGTCAACTCGCCGAGCGCGGGCAGCACTTGCTCGATGTAGTGCAGGAAGGACCGGTTCGGGCCGATGACCAGCGTGCCGGTGCGGGCGAGGCGCTCGCGGTGGGCGTAGAGGAGATAGGCGACCCGGTGCAGGCCGACGGCGGTCTTCCCGGTGCCCGGGCCGCCCTGCACACACACCGTGCCGGAGAGACCGGACCGCACGATCTCGTCCTGCTCCGGCTGGATCGTCGCGACGATGTCCCGCATCGGGCCGACGCGCGGACGCTCGATCTCCTGCTGGAGCAGCTTGCTGGTGCGGGCCGCCTCGGCGGGGTCGGAGAGGTGCTCGTCCTCGTACGCCGTGATGTCGCCGCGGGTGTAGCCGAAGCGGCGGCGCAGCGCGACGTCCATCGGGTCCTTCTTGGACGCCCGGTAGAACGGCTGGGAGACCGGGGCGCGCCAGTCGATGACCATCGGGTCGCCGTCGGCGTCGTGCACATGCCGCCGCCCGATGTAGAAGCGCTCCCCTTCGGCCCCTTCCGCCTCCTCGGCACCCGGGGCGTGCAGGTAGTCGAGCCGGCCGAAGAACAGCGGGGTGTCGCTGAGGTCGGCCAGGGCCTTGATGCGCTCGTCGATCTGATGGGCGAGGACTTCGGCGTTGACCCAGTTCGCGGTGACGTCGCTGATGTCGAGGGCCTCGACGTCCTCGCGCATCGCCCGCAGGGCGGAGCGGGACGCGGCGAGGTGGGAGCGCTCACGGGACAGGGGATCGCCGACGGGCGTGGACACGGGGGTGCCTCCGGAAGGAAACCTGCTGAGGAGAGGACGGTGAGATGCCGGCCGGTTTCCGTCCGGTCGGCGGCACTCCGTGGTGGGAGGCGGGCAAGAGCGGAGATCTTAGAGGAGCGGGGGCGGCGAACGCGAACGGTTTTCGGCGTCCCCTAGGGGACGCCGCCCTCCTCCCTGAGGGGCGCGGGTCAGCCCGGGGACGTACGCGGCCCCCCGTGAGGTTCGGCCCCGAGACCGACGCGGGTCTTACGGGGCGAATCGCACCATGGAGACATGAGCGCAGCAACCATCCACCCTGCCCCGGCACCGGGCCGCCCGCCCGGCGCCACCGCCGTGTCCGGCAGTCACCGCCATCGCCTCGGCGATGCCCTGCGCGCCGTCAAGGTCTTCGCGGGCGCCGCCTTCGACGTGATCATCCTCGGCCAGTACGAAGAGGAAGTGGGCGTGGTCCGGCGCCACCGGTGACCGGTCCTGCCGGTGTCAGCTCTCCGCCAGCAGCTCGTCCGCGTCCACGATCCGGTACGCGTACCCCTGCTCCGCCAGGAAGCGCTGCCGGTGGGCGGCGAAGTCCTGGTCGATGGTGTCCCGGGCGACCACGGAGTAGAAGTGGGCCTGGTGGCCGTCCGACTTGGGCCGCAGCACCCGGCCGAGGCGCTGGGCCTCCTCCTGCCGGGAGCCGAAGGTGCCCGAGACCTGGATGGCGACCGTCGCCTCCGGCAGGTCGATCGAGAAGTTCGCGACCTTCGACACCACCAGCACGCTGATCTCGCCCTCCCGGAAGGCGTCGAAGAGCTTCTCCCGCTGCGCGTTCGACGTCTCGCCCTTGATCACGGGCGCGCCCAGGTGCTCGCCCAGTTCGTCGAGCTGGTCGATGTACTGGCCGATCACCAGGATCTGCTGCCCGGCGAAGCGGCGGACGATCGCCTCCGTGACCTTCCGCTTGGTGTCCGTCGTCGCGCAGAAGCGGTACTTCTCCTCCGTCTCGGCCGTGGCGTACGCGAGCCGCTCGGAGTCGGTGAGGTTGACCCGGACCTCGACGCAGTCGGCGGGCGCGATGTACCCCTGCGCCTCGATCTCCTTCCACGGCGCGTCGAACCGCTTGGGCCCGATCAGGGAGAACACGTCCGACTCGCGGCCGTCCTCGCGGACCAGGGTGGCGGTGAGACCGATCCGGCGGCGCGCCTGCAGATCCGCCGTGAACTTGAAGACCGGCGCGGGCAGCAGGTGCACCTCGTCGTAGACGATCAGCCCCCAGTCGCGCGAGTCGAACAGCTCCAGGTGCGGGTAGACACCCTTCCGCCGGGTGGTCAGCACCTGGTACGTGGCGATCGTGACGGGCCGGATCTCCTTGCGCGTCCCGCTGTACTCGCCGATCTCCTCCTCGGTGAGCGAGGTCCGCTTCACCAGCTCGTGCTTCCACTGCCGGGCCGAGACGGTGTTCGTGACGAGGATCAGGGTGGTGGACTTCGCCTGGGCCATCGCCCCGGCGCCCACCAGCGTCTTCCCGGCGCCGCAGGGCAGGACGACGACGCCCGACCCGCCGTGCCAGAAGTTCTCCACCGCCTGCTTCTGGTACGGCCGGAGCGCCCAGCCGTCCTCGGCCAGCTCGATCGGGTGCGCCTCGCCGTCGACGTACCCGGCGAGGTCCTCGGCCGGCCAGCCCAGCTTCAGCAAGGTCTGCTTGATCTGCCCGCGCTCGGAGGGGTGCACGGCGACCGTGTCCGGGTCGATCCGGGCGCCGACCAGCGGCGCGATCCGCTTCGAGCGGAGCACCTCCTCCAGCACCGGACGGTCCGTCGACGTCAGGACCAGTCCGTGCGCCGGGTGCTTGACCAGGGACAGCCGTCCGTAGCGGTCCATCGTCTCGGCGATGTCGACGAGCAGCGCGTGCGGCACCGGATAGCGGCTGTACTGCACCAGCGCGTCCACGACCTGCTCGGCGTCATGGCCCGCCGCGCGCGCGTTCCACAGGCCCAGCGGGGTCACCCGGTAGGTGTGGATGTGCTCCGGTGCCCGCTCCAGCTCGGCGAACGGGGCGATGGCCCGACGGCAGTCGTCGGCCTGCTCGTGGTCGACTTCCAGGAGCAGGGTCTTGTCGGACTGGACGATCAGCGGACCATTCACGCGCGGCACCCTTTCTGCGGCCGGACTGCTCGGACGGCTCGGCCAAACGTCCAGTGTGCCTGATCGACGGCGTCCGGTGGTGTGATCTGCGCAGCCGGTCGTACTTAATGCCTTTTCATTCCAACGTGTGGTGTGAATTCAGTTTTTCCACCGCGGCCCCGAAGAATGGCCAACCGTGCGGAACCCCACCACCACCACGCTCGGATACGCCCTGTTCGCCACCCGCTGGCTCCAGGCCCCGCTGTACTTCGGGCTCGTGGCCGCGCAGGGCGTCTACGTCTACAAGTTCTTCAAGGAGCTGTGGACGTTAATCCTCATGTGCGTGAGCGGGCACGCCACCGAGACCTATGTGATGCTCGCCGTGCTGAAGCTGGTCGACGTCGTCATGATCGCCAACCTGCTGATCATGGTGATCGTCGGCGGCTACGAGACGTTCGTCTCGCGCATCGGCCTCCAGGGCCACCGCGACCAGCCCGAATGGCTCTCGCACGTCAACTCCAACGTGCTGAAGGTCAAGCTCGCCACGGCGATCGTCGGCATCTCCTCCGTCCACCTGCTGCAGATGTTCGTGGACGTCCACCACACCTCCCGCCACGCCCTGCTGTGGGGGACGGTCATCCACATGGCGTTCATCGCGTCGGCGGCGATCCTCGCCTACATGTCGGGGCCGATGACCGCGCACACGGACCGCGGGCACGCCGACCGTGCGCCCCTCCGGCACCCGCGCGCGGAGCCGGAGCCCGGCGACCGGCGGCACGGACAGCAGGAGCGGGAGACCCCGGCGGCCGCACCCCCCGCCCCCCGGCGGCCGGAGCCCGACGCGGACGCCGAGGAACGGATCCGGGCGGCTGGCTTCCCCGCCCGCAAGCTGCTGGAGGACTTCGACGAGCGGCACCCCCGGGGCTTCGACCGGGAGGCCGTGGCCCGGCTCGGCAAGGCGGACTTCGTCGCCGCCCGGCACAACGTCGTCTTCGTCGGTCCGCCCGGCACCGGCAAGACCCATCTGGCCATCGCCCTCGGCGTCCGGGCCTGCCAGGCCGGGCACCGGGTGCTGTTCGCGACCGCCGCCGAGTGGGCCGCCCGGCTGTCCGACGCCCGGGGCGCCGGCCGGCTCGAGGCGGAGCTGGCCGGTCTCGACGAGCACGCCCTGCTGATCGTCGACGAGGTCGGTTACACGCCGTTCGACGCGGCCACCGCCGGCCTGTTCTTCCGGCTGGTCGCGCACCGCTACGAGCGTGCCTCGCTGATCGTGACCAGCGACCGTCCGCTCGGCCGCTGGGACGAGGTCTTCGGCGCGTCCGCCCCGGCGCTGGCCGACCGCCTGGCCCACCACGCCGAGGTCGTGCGGCTGGACGGGGAGAGCTACCGGACGCGGCGCGCTACTTCAGCGTGGGCAGACTGACGTTCTGGACCAGCGGGCCCTCGATGCCGATCGCCTCGGAGACCAGGGGCTCGGTGCCGGCGGTCGGCAGGGGCAGCGGCAGTGCGGGCGCCGCGGCGGCGGAGGGCGCGAGCACGCCCACGAGGGCGACGGCGGACAGGGCGACGGCGGGCAGCTTTTCACGCATGGGGACGAAGGGCCTTCCCGTACTGAGAGAGGGAGCGCCGCGCCACGGACCGGCCGGTGGCGCGGCGGGCGGATCAGACCTGCGGCGTCTCGACGACCAGGCCGGCGACGTCGATGCTGATCGCCGCGGCGGGCGTGGCCAGCCCCCCGAACGTCATCAGGGCGGCGGTGGCCAGGACGGCGGCGACTCGACGAACAGCGCGCATGCGGGAAGTTCCTTTCGACAGCGCTCACAGGGACACCCGGTGGCTGCCCCCGGGCACCCGGCGTGATGCGACACGCCCGGCAAGGTCGCCCGAGCGTGGGAAATCCCCGGCGTGGCGTGCATGAACGCCGCTGTGCACCCGAACGGGTGAGAAGCCGCCCTGGCCCGGGCCCCGGTGCTCAGCCCGCGTCGTCGGCGAGCTCCGCGACCCCGGTGATCCGGTGCAGCGGATACGTGCGGACCTCGTCCGCGGTGTGGTCGTACGCCGTGACGAAACCGCCCTCGACGCGGATGGGGGCGATGACCCGCTGGCTGGCGGCGCCCTCGGCGTTGACGTAGCCGATCCACAGGGCCTCGCCGGTCAGGACGGCGGCCTGCATGGTCGCGAGGGTCTCGGCGGAACCGGTGCGGGGCAGCTCGCCGTCGGCCGCCGGGACCGTGCCGGGCTTGCGCGGGGCCGTGGAGGCGAGGTCACCGGCCCGGATGGCGCGCAGCGCCGCGGCGAGCAGGGTGTCGTCGGGGACCGGCGGACCGTCCGGCACCGGCTCGGGCGCCGAGCGGGGCGGCGTGCGGTGCGCGAGAGCGCGGGTGATCAGTACGTCGCCCTCGGCGGACTCGGCCGCCGGCGCGAACCCCATCGCCCGCAGCCCCTCCAGCAGCCCCGCCGGGTCGGCCTGCGCGGCCAGCACGGTCGGGGCGAGCCGGCGCAGGCCCAGGGCGGCGGCCCGCTTGTCGGCGAGGATCTCGCCCAGCACCGCCTCGTCGTCGCAGCGGACGTAGGCCGAGGCCGCGCCGACGCGCAGGTGGCCGTGGCGGCGGGCGACGTCGTCGATGAGGTACGCGAGCGGCTGCGGCACCGGCGTACGGGAGTGCGTGGCGAGGAAGGCGTGCAGGTCGGAGGCGGCCTGCCCGGCGTCGAGGGCGCGCCGCACCGAGCCGGGCGTGAACCGGTAGACGGTGGCGCCGCCCTTGGACTCGACGTCCGCGAGCACGCCCAGCATGTCGGCGAGCGGGCGCCGCAGGGGACCCGGCGCCACCGCCGTCAGGTCGGCCTGGAGCAGCACGTGGTCCAGCGGCTCGGGCAGCAGCGGCGCGAGGAGCCGGGCCGCGGCGGCGGAGGCCACGGCCTGCTCGGCGGAGGAGAGGGGAGTGAGCGGGGTGGGGCGGTGGTGGTGGACGGGCAGCTTGTCCCCCGCACCGGAGGGCCCGGAGGCCCCGGACACCCCTGATACCCCGGAGGGCCCGGACGCACCGGACGGCTCCGCTGCCGGGCCCTTCACGGGTGCCGCCGCCGCGCCCAGCAGCGCCCGGCCGTGGGCCGACAGCGCACCCCGGCCCGTGACGCCCAGCAGCTCCGCCTCGGACAGCGCCCACCGGGCGAGCCGTGTGCGCAGGTCGTTCTCCTGCTGCTGGGCACCGCGCAGCGGCCGCTCCCAGCGCAGCCGGGCCAGCACCGACTCGGGGTCCGGCGCGGCCCCCTCCGGCAGCGCGGCCAGCAGCGCCAGCACCCGGTGCCGCACCTCCGGCGCCGCCGAGCGGTCCAGACCCGGCCCGAGCGCCGACAGCGTGCGGTCCTTGGCGTCCCGGCCGCCGACCAGCCCGGCCGTGCGGGTCGCCGCCAGCCACGCCGTGGCCAGCCGCGCCCAGCGCTCGGCGGGGGGCCGCTCCAGCCACTCGTCGTAGGCCGGGGTCGCCGCGTACCGCTCGTCGGCCTCCCCGTCGGAGGCGATCAGGCCCGCCGCGTACGCCAGCTCCACCCAGAACGCGGCGACCGGCTCCGGCACGTCCAGGGCGACGGCGGTCCGCTTCAGGTCCCGCACGCTCAGCCCGCCGGCCCGCAGCACCGCGGGACCGCCCTCGTCCCAGTCCTTCAGCAGCTCCTCGACGGTGGCGAGCGCGGTGTACGCCTGCCCGGCCGCGGTGCTGTCCACAACCTGTGGACGGTGCGCGGCGGCCGCCTCGACCGGCGGCGGCACCGGCTCGGGCGTCCGGTGCGCGAGCCCCCGCCGCAGGTGCAGGGCGACCTCGCGCGGCAGCACGACCGTTCCCGGCGCGGTCGGCAGCAGCAGCCCGCGGTCCAGCAGCCAGCGCAGCCGGGGCGCCGGATCCGGCGTGACCTGGCCGTACGGCGGCCCCCACACCAGGCGCTCCAGGACGTCGAGGGAATCGGCGGGGGCGTCGGCGAGCAGCGCCGCCATCCGCTCCCGGTCGGTGAACAGGCCGGTCAGGGCGGTCACCGCGGAGACCGAGTCGTGGGTCGAGGGCAGCCCGGCGGCCGTGACGATCTCCTGGATGCGCCCCGGGGACATCCCGGCCGTGGCCTCCTGCACAGTGGGCCCGAGCCCCGTCGGCGACGGGTGCTGCGGCGAGGGCGCCAGCAGCTCACGGGCCGTGCGGACCAGCCGCAGCCGGTCGTCGCCGCCCCAGACCAGGGCCTGCTCGCGCAGGACGTCCAGGGCGTGCGGCAGGGCGGCGGTGACGGCCGGGTCGCCCGCGTCCCCGGCCATGAGCCCGAGCAACTCCTCGTACGCCGCCGGGTCCGCCGCCACGGCCAGCGCCTCCGCCGTCTGCAGCGTGAACCGGTCCAGCCGCTCCAGGGCGCGCACGACCGAGGCGCGGGTGCCGGCGCGGGTCGCGAGCTGGGTGAGGTCGGTGGGCACGGGGGTGATGAGATCCGGTCGGCTGCGCAGCAGCGCGCCCAGCGCGGCGTCGCCCCGCGCGCGGAGCGCTTCCGCGAGGGAGCGGGGGGCCGAAGGCGTGTCCTCGGTGCTCATCCGGCCAACGGTAGCGGGTCGCCCCCTAGGGGGTGTCCGCAAAGTCCCGCCTGCCCCGCGACGCCCGGCACGCACTCTCGCCGCACCGGGCGAACACCCGAGTACAACCAGTACGCGG
>NZ_JBEYZD010000079.1:0-42133 GCF_040645895.1 Streptomyces olindensis
GGTTGGGCCCGGGGCCGGGTCCGTGGCCGCGGCCATCGGCCTGCAGGCCGATGGCCCGGCGCAGGTTCGGGGGAGGTCTCGTCGCCGAGCTTCGTACCTGCACGCGATGGCCCGTGGGGAGCGGTGTCAGGTCCGCTCCCCACGGGCTGCTGGTGGGCGGCTACGTGAGAGCCGTCGGGGCGACTGCCTTGCCGGCCGTACCCCCGTCGTGCGGCGCGGTCCGTGTGGCGTGGGTCAGGTAGACCCTCCGCTCTGTGACGTCGGCCGTGTCACCGACGACTTCCAGGCGGCTCCGCAGGGGGAGGTCGCTCGACGACGAGCCGACAGAGATCCACATCGGACCGGGGCCCACGACCCACCTGTCGTCCAGGGACAGGTAGGCCAACACAGGAAGCTCCAGTGCGAACTTCACTGTCGCCCTTTCTCCTGGCTGAAGTTCCAGCCGGTGGAACCCCGCGAGTTGGAGTGCCGGCCGCGAGATGCCGGGGGCATCGTCCTCGACGTAGAGCTGGACGAGCTCCACGCCCGGGCGGTCGCCGGCGTTCTCGACGGTGACAGTGATGTCGACCGTGCCGTCGGGTTCGACCGTTGTGCTGCTCAGCTTGAGGTCGGAGTGGACGAAGCGCGTGTACGTCAGGCCGTGGCCGAACGGATAGAGCGGTGCCGCGGACTCGTCCACGTATCCGCCGTGCGGGTCGCCTTCGCGACGGCGGTATCCGCTGCCGAACCGCTGGCCTGCGTGGATGGGGACCTGTCCGCTGGAGCGGGGGACCGTGTAGGGCAGGCGTCCCTGCGGCTCGGCGGCGCCGGTCAGGATGTCCGCCACCGCGCGCGTGCCGAACTGCGAGCCGTAGTAACCGAGAAGGATCGCGTCGAGCTCGGGCTCGACGTCACCGAGGGCGACGGGGCGGCCGGAGAAGATCACGCCGACGGTTGCCTTGTCGAGCGCGGCGATCTCGTGCACAAGCCGGCGCTGTACGTCCGGCAGCCCCACATCGGCGGTGTCCGCGCCCTCGCCCTCCGTCCGTTCGCTGAAGAACCACCGTGCCAGGCCGCCGAGCGCCAGGACCACGATGTCGGCGTCACGCGCGGCCTCGACGGCGGCGCGCATCTCCTCGGCCCCGTCCGTGATGCCGCATCCTGCGGCGACGAGGATCTCCGCGTCGGGCAGCGCGGCGCGCAGGGCGTCCGCGAGGGAGACAGCCCCGTACTGCGTGTGGGCGTACTCGTCCTCGTCCATCGCGAGCAGGTCCCCGATCTCCTGCCGCACATAGGCTTCGTCGGGGCCGAAGGTGTCGATGTCGTCGACTCCGACCATCGAGCTGGTCGCGCCGTTCAGCAATGCCCGGGTGAGCGCGATGAAGGAGGGGAAGGTGTAGGGGGCGAAGGCCGCGCCGATCCGGTCGGCGTGCGGCCCGATGACGGCGATGCGTGGAGCGCCGCCGAGCGGGAGCACCCCGCCGGCGTTCTTGAGCAGGGTGACGGACTCGCGCGCCAGGCGCAGGGAGAGGTCGCGTCCCTCATGCGCCAGGGACACGATGGCCACGGGGTCGGTCTCCACGTACGGGTTCTCGAACAGGCCCAGCTGGAACTTGTGGGTCAGCACCCGCAGCACCGACTCGTCGACGGTCGTTTCCGGGATCTCGCCGACGCGGACGGCCTCGATGAGGCTGTCCCCGTAGCCGAACGGCTCGGGCAGCTCCACATCGATCCCGGCCCGCAGGCCCAGCACGCCCGCCTCACGTGCGTCGCGCGCGGCGCGGTGATGTGTCACGAGGTTCTCGATCGAGAGCCAGTCCGACACGACGGTGCCGTCGAAGCCGAGCTGGTCGCGCAGCATCTCGCGGAACAGACGCGGGTCGGCGGCAGCGGGCACTCCGTCCCAGTCGGCCAGCGAGTTCATGATCGAGCCGAGACCCGCGAGCTGGACGGCGGCGGCGAAGGGGCGCGCGTACACCTCCCGCAGCTCGCGCGCTCCCATCGGTACGGTCGCCATGTTGAGACCGGCCTCGCTCATGGCGTACCCGAGGAAGTGCTTGCCGGTGGCGATGACGCCGTCCACGAGCGACTCGCCCTGCAGACTGCGTACGAAGGACACCCCGAGCGCGCTGACCAGGTACGGATCCTCGCCGTAGGTCTCGTGTACGCGGCCCCATCGGGCGTCGCGGGCGACGTCGAGCAGCGGGGACAGGGCGTGGTGCAGGCCCACGGATCGCATCTGCCGGCGCATCAGTGCGGCCATCTCGCCCACCCCGGCGGTGTCCCAGGTGGCCGCGAGACCGATCGCCGTGGGGAAAGAGGTGAAGGTGGGCGCGTTGACGCCGTTGAGCGCCTCGATGTGCATGATCGCCGGAATGCCGAGGCGGGTGTTCTGCACGAGGTGGCGCTGCACCGCGTTGTTGAGCCGGGCGAGTTCGGCCGCGTCGGTCGGGAAACCGCCCATGTGCGGCTCGATGTAGCCGATGCCGTTCGCGAGTTTGGCCGCGGCGACATCCGGGCGGATGCCCTTCGCGTCGAAGAGCATCGTCGGGGTGAGCGACGTCAGTTGGGCGACCTTCTCCCGCATGGTCATCCGACCGAGCAACTCGGCAGCGCGGGAACGTGCGTCGGTCATGGCCTGTTCCTCCGGTACGAATTCCTGCCCTGAACTGGTCATCAGATGTCGAGCCCCGATCCCAGAGGGAACAGCGGATCCGCGGTGTTCGCCGGCACGTCGGGCGCGGACTCTCGCACGGCCTGCATCGAGCGCGGCAACTCGACGGGGAGTCTGCCCCGGGGGGCGATGCGGCCGGTGAGGGCGTCGAGCAGTGCGTCGTCCGAGACGCCGAAGGTGACGGTGAGGCCGGCGAGCGCGTCGATGAGCGGGGTGAGGATCGCGGGGCGGTCCAGGGCGACGTCCACGATGAGCGGGGCCTGCTGGGCGATCATGCGCAGTCGGTGCACAAGGCCGGGGGGCAGTTCGAGAGACCCCTGGTGGAAGTACGACTCCAGGAACAGGTCGTCCCGTGGCTCGAAGGGTGCGTCGATGCGCACGATGGCCAGGTCCGCCTCCTGCGGTGTGGCCGCGGGAGTGACGGCCCGGGCGAGGGCGTCCGGATCGACACCCTCCGCGTACACTCGCGCGTTCCGGTCGAGGGGGAGCAGCGGCGCGCCATGGACGACGGAGTTCTTGAGCACGGTGACCGATCGGGACTGCGTCTCCAGGGCGATCCGCCGGGTCTCGGCGTTGCCCACGACGGCCTCGGCGGCATCCTCGTCGACGAAAGGGTCGTCGAAGAGGCCGAGCCGGAACTTGACCAGCAGGACGCGGCGCGCCGACTCGTCGATCCTGCTCTCCGCGACGACGCCGTCCCGTACCAGCTCGAGCAGCAGGTCCGTGCACTGTTCGCCGCCGAACTGGTCCGCGCCGGCATTGAGGATCTTGACCAGGCGCCGGCGGGCGTCGAGCTCCTCGACTCCCCACGCACGGGCGGGCAGGACCTGGTCTCCGACGGGGTTGTCGTTCACGAGCTCCCAGTCCGTGATGATCAGGCCGTCGTAACCGAGCCGCTCGCGCAGCAGCCCGGTGAGGATCTGCTTGTTGTACCCGAACCCGACCTCCTCGATCGGTACGCCGTCGATCTCGAGCCCGACCGGCATCCCGTAGTAGGGCATGATCGCGGCGGTGTCGTGCTCGATGGCGGCGACGAACGGACGTAGGTGCTCGTCGAACGCCCCGCCCGGGTAGACCTGCTCTCGGCCGTACGGGAAGTGCGCGTCCTCACCGTCCAGTTGCGCACCGGCGCCGGGGAAGTGCTTCGTGACGCAGGCGACGCTCGTCGAGTCCAGGGTGGTGCCCTGGAACCCCTCGAGATACGCGCGCGTGTAGGCCACCACGAGATCGGTGTCGGCGCCGAAGGTCTGGAGCTGGCGTGCCCACCTGGGCTCGCTGGCGAGGTCCACCTGGGGGTGCAGCGCCATGCGGATCCCCACAGCGCGGTACTCGTCACGCGCCCGGCGTGCGAACTCGCGTACGACGTCCGGGTCCCGCAGCGCCGCGAGGCCGAGCCCGTCGGGCCACTGCGAGA
Organism: Streptomyces olindensis; assembly: GCF_040645895.1. Classification (NCBI taxonomy): domain Bacteria; kingdom Bacillati; phylum Actinomycetota; class Actinomycetes; order Kitasatosporales; family Streptomycetaceae; genus Streptomyces; species Streptomyces olindensis. Next base: position 4,068 of record NZ_JBEYZD010000079.1, read on the forward strand.
ACGGGCCCGCGGTGAACGACGCCCCCACGTTCTCCAGGAACCCGTGTCGCGGGTCGGTGGATATCGTCACCGGGATGCCGTGCGGGGTCTTCTCCGCGAGCCGTTGGATCGCGTTGTTCCATCGTGCGGCCGACCGGGCGTCTTCGATGCGGTGCACGTTGAAGTGGTTCATCGCCCTGCCGATGATCACCTCGCTGGTGGGCGACTTGCTGATCGCGCCGGGCTCTTCGAGGACGGTGCCGTCCGGGCCGATCTCGATGACCGTGTGGAAGAGCAGACCGACCTTTTCTTCGAGCGAGAGCCGGGACAGCAGGTCCTCGGTGCGTTCCTCGGGGCTGAGCCGTGGGTCCTCGTACGGGTCCATGCGGCCGTTGCCGTTGAGGTCGCGGAATGCGGTGCTGTCCGGTGCGGTCGTCGCGTGCATGGGGGGTCGGTGGTTCCTCTCAGGTTCGTCTCCGGGGCCTTGGGGGCGGCCTCGGCAGGGTGGGGGCGCAGGCGCAGTGGCACCGCTGAGTCCCACTGAGGTCGGGGCGCGCGCTGCTGCGAGCGGCGTCACCCCTTGATGGCTCCCTGCATCACGCCGGCGACGAGCTGCTTGCCGAGGATGGCGAACAGTGCCAGCAGCGGCACCACCGACACCAGCACGCCGGTCATGATGAGGGGGATGTCCTTGAAGAACCCGGCTTGCAGCAGTTGCAGCGCGACGGGCAGTGTCGGGTTGGTCGTGCCGAGGACGATCGACGGCCAGAAGAAATTGGTCCAGGCTCCGATGAAGGTGAACAGGCCCAGCATCGCGGCCGCGGGCCTCGCGGCGGGCAGGACGATGGACCGGAAGATCCGGAAGGTCGACGCGCCGTCGATACGGGCGGCTTCGATGAGCTCATAGGGCAGGGCCGCCTGAAGATACTGCGTCATCCAGAACACTCCGAAGGCGGACGCGACACCGGGGATGATCACCGCCCACAGGCTGCCCGTCAGTCCCAGCTCGCGCATGACGATGAACAGCGGCACGACGCCCAGCTGGGTCGGGACCGCCATGGTGGCCACGACGAAGGCGAGCAGACCCGCCCGCCCCTTGAACCGGAGCTTCGCGAAGGCGAAACCCGCCAGCGTGGACAGGAACACGACCGCCAGCGCCGTCGTCACCGAGACGACGACGGAATTCCAGACCGCGCGCGGCAGATCGATGTCCGAATCGAAGACGCGCACGAGGTTGTCGCCCAGGTGCCCGCCCGGGATGGGCGAGGGGATCGGGTTCTGCGCGACCTCCGCCGATGTCGAGGACGCGAGCAGGAGTGTGTAGTAGAGCGGGAAGATCGAAATCAGCGCGACCACGGTGAGGATGACGTAGGTCATCCGTCCGGGCCGGCGCACGGCACCGTGGTCCCGGTCGCGACGGCGGCGCGCCGCCCGGGCGGCGCCTCGGCCGGATGTCTGCTCGATGTACGGGACGGAAGGAGTGGTCATGTGCTGCTCCCGGGCGTGTCACCGGACGGTGCGGAGGAGGCGGGCGCAGGGGCTGCTGCCCCGGCGGCGCGGCGCGCCTTTCGGGGGACAGTCCCCGGATCGTCGCCGGAGGCGATGCGGCGCGACAGCCAGTTGCTGACCACTGCGAACACGATGATCAGCAGGAAGAGCAGCCACGCCACCGCCGCGGCGCGGCCCAGCCGCTGCTGGTTCCAGCCGAGTTCGTACAGGTACAGAGTGATCGTCTTCCACTGCCCTGAGCTGCCACCGAGCCCCTGTGTGTCGTACAGCCGTGGCTCGTCGAAGATCTGCAGGCCGCCGATCGTGGACGTGATCACGACGAAGATGATCGTCGGGCGTACGGAGGGCACCGTGACGGAGAAGAACTGCCGCACCCGGCCCGCGCCGTCGAGGATCGCCGCTTCGTACAGGTCACGGGAGATCGCCTGCATGGCCGCCAGCAGCACGAGCGTGTTGAAGCCGGTCCACCGGAAGTTGACCATGTTGGCGATGACGATGTGCGCCGGCAGGCTGTCTCGATGCCAGCCGATCGGGTCCACCCCCAGTTGCTCAAGCAGCGCGTTGACCAGGCCGGACTGATCCGCGAACATGCGCGAGAAGATGAGCGACACGGCGACCGGCGCGATGACGTACGGCAGCAGCACGCCCATGCGCCAGAAGGTTCGCGCGCGGATGTTCGCGTGCAGGAGGCTGGCCAGTACGAGCGCGATGGCGACCTGGGGAACGGTCGACAGCAGGAAGATGCTGACGGTGTTGCCCATCGCATCCCAGAAGACCGGCTGTTCCAGGACGAAGGTGAAGTTGTCCAGCCCCACGAAGTCGCCCTGACCGCCGATGAGGTCCCAGTCGTGCAGCGAGACGTACGCGGTGTACAGCAGCGGGAAGAGGCCGACGATCCCGAACAGGATGAAGAACGGTGAGATGTAGGCGTACGGCGACGCCTTCATGTCCCAGCGGCCCAGACGCTGACGCCAGTGTGAAGGGGGTGGAGGAGGGGAGGCATCCGCGCGGGTCGACGCGTTCGCTGCCGGATGGGCCATGGGCTCTTCCTTCGGTGATGACCCGGGGACACCCGCAGCGGCGGGCGCCCCCGAGTTGGCGGACGCGCTGCTCACTTCAGCGCGTCCAGCCCGTCGACGAACATGTCCCACGACTCCTTCACGGAGTGGGTCTTGTCGACCGAGACGCGATTGATCGCGTCGTTGAACGCCGCCGTGATCGCGAAGTAGTTCTCGCCCTTGTACGGAATCGTCTTGATGGCCGACGCACGGGCGGTGAGGATCTTCCCCACGGGCGCGTCGCTGAAGAAGGGATCGGTCACCTTCTGCAGCTCGGGGCTGTTCTGGGCCTTGACCTGGCTGGGGAAGTTGCCCGTCGCCTTGAACGCCTTCATCTGCTGCTCGGGGGCGGTCAGCCACTCCGCGAGCGCCTGCGCCTCCTTGGGATGCTTCGACTGCGTCGGCACGGTGAGGTACGACCCGCCGCTGTTGACACCGCCGTTGGGGTAGACGTCGGCGACATCCCATCCCTTGACCCCGGCCGCGTTGCCCTTGATGACGCCGAGCATCCACGACGGTGCGAGCATGACCGCGAACTTGTCCTTCTGGAAGGCGCTCACCCAGTCCTCGCTGAACCGCGCCAGGTGAGCCGACAAGTCCTCGTGCGACGTCACCGTGTCGTAGATGTTCCGCAGATCCTTGTTCTCACCCGCGATGATGTCGTCGGTCTTGGGGTCTTCCCAGAGCACTTCGTACTGGTCGGCCCAGCTGGTCGCGACCGAGGCCGACGCGTCGTAGAACGCCGGGCCGGTCTTGGCGGCCATGAACTTCTCTCCGACGGTGAAGAAGTCGTCCCACGTCGCGTCGTCGCCCCCGAAGAGTTCGGCGACCGCCTTGCGATCGGTCGGCAGGCCGGCTGCCTTGAAGAGGTCGGCCCGGTAGGCGATGGTCTGCGGGCCTATGTCCGTCGCGTATCCGAGCAGCTTGCCGTCCTTCGTGGTGGCGAGCTTGGTGGTCCAGTCCTTCCAACGGCCATCGACCTTCGGTGAGGAGAGGTCCGCGAAGTTGTCCGGGTACTTGAGGATCTGCGACATCCAGCTGTTGTCGACACCGACGACGTCGGCGAGGCCCGAGCCCGCGCCGAGGGCGGTCTGGAACTGCTCCTTGGCCTCGTCGCTCGTGGCGAAGCGGTTGTGCTTGATCGTGATCTCCGGGTGGAGCTTCTGGTACTCCTTCAGCAGGTCGCCGTATCCCCACTCGCTGAACGTGGAGATGTTGAGAGTGATCTTGCCGTCAGCGCCACCCTCGTCGCCGGATCCGCACCCAGCAGTGAGGGCGGTCAGCGAGACCACTGCAAGCACAGCAAGGGACCTTCGGGGGAATCGCATCTGTACTCCTTTGTCCATGCGGGGCACCTCGGCTCCGCGGCGACGTGGCAGGCGGCCCGGCCGCTGTGCGCTCCCGCGAGGTGAACGAGAGCCTTTCGCCCGAAGGTCGTTCACGCTGCAGCTTCCCCGGCTGGGGTGTCGTCCCGGATGTCGCGGTGGCGGCGAGTATCCCGCAATACAGTTCACGTGACAAGTTTTCGGCCGGTTCTCGTCGTCTCCCCCTCAACCGGGCCGGTCACGACGTCACGCACCGGTATCTTGAGGGAATGGCGGAACGCAACGGGCCTCGCGGCCCCTATCGCAAAGGGCTCCAGCGCCGCCGGGAGATCATCGCCGCTGCAGCCGAGCTCTTTGCCGAAGCCGGGTACACGCACTCGTCGATGCGTGAGCTCGCGAGGCGGATGGGCCTCACACAGACAGGGGTCCTCCACCACTTCGCCGACAAGGAAGAACTCCTGGTCGAAGTGCTCAACCTGCGTGACTCGTCAGTCGACGAGTATCTGTCGGAGCTCCAGGCCACCGACGTACCGACCCGGTCGAAAGAGGTCGCGCGCCACTCCGCGGAACACGAGGGGCTGACGTCCCTGTACATCATCCTGGCCGCCGAGGCGATCTACCGCGATCACCCGGCGCACCAGTACTTCGTCGAGCACTACCGCTCGGCCCAGACACAGACGCTCGATCCCGGCCCCGAGGCTTCCGAGGACGCCCCGATGGGAGTGAGCCCGGAGATGATCGCCACTCTCGGGATCGCCGTACAGGACGGGCTGCAACTGCAGCGGCGGTATCGGGACGACATCGACGTCGTCGCCGCGGTCGACGCCTTTTGGCGCCTCGTGGCGGCTGCCCGGGCGCACTGGTCACAGCAATCGGCCCGTGACGGCTCCGATCGGCAGGACGGCGACGACTCCGACTGAGTTCTGCTCGAACCGGTCGTGATCGACGAACGCGGGCATGAAGGCGACGTCGAGCCCCGAGTCCTGCAAGGGGCGCCGAAGAACCTCATGCGTCTCCGCCTGCACACGGTCTCCAACACCCCGCCGTTCCATCGGCCGGCATCACACCTCATCGATCACCGCGCTCCCCAACACCCTCTGGCACAGGACCAAGAGGCCCTCTGCCAACGAGGCGACGGAGTTCGCGCTGCCCCTGTGCCGATTACATTTCAGCTGATAGGTTTTGGCGCCACGTCACCAGAGAGGCTGATCCATGTACGGCAACTCGATCGATTCCGGGCACCTGACGTTCCCGCCGGACTTCGTCCTCGGCGCCGCGACCGCCGCCTATCAGATCGAGGGTGGCGCGAGGGAGGGTGGACGGGGGCCGTCCATCTGGGACACCTTCAGCCACACCCCGGGGAAGACCGCCCGCGGTGCGACTGGTGATGTCGCCGCGGACCACTACCACCACGTCGAGTCCGACCTCGACCTGATGGCCTCCCTCAACCTCGACGCCTACCGGTTCTCCATCTCCTGGCCGCGGGTGATGCCCACGGGCGAGGGCGCAGTCAACCCGGAGGGACTGGCGTTCTACTCGCGGCTCGTCGACGGCCTGCTCGCACGCGGGATCAAGCCGATCGTGACGCTCAACCACTGGGATCTCCCGCAAGCGCTGGAGGATCGCTACGGCGGCTGGCGGGGGCGCGAGACCGCTTTCGCCTTCGAGAAGTACGCGCAGATCGTGGGCGCGGCCCTCGGAGACCGGGTCGCCGTCTGGTCGACGCACAACGAGCCGTGGAACAACTCGTTCGCCGGGTACGGCAGCGGGGTGTTCGCACCTGGCGTGAAGAGTCACGCGGATGCGCTGAAGGCCGCGCATCATCTGAATCTCTCGCACGGGCTCGCGGTTGCAGCCCTGCGCCGCACCGTGACGAACCCCGACGCTCGGATTAGCGTCGTGCTGAACATCTTCCGTATCGAAGCCGAGACCCCGAAGGACGCCGAGGCCGCTCGCCGTTTCGACGCCGTGGCCAACCGCGTGTTCACGGGGCCGATGCTCCGCGGGGAGTACCCCGCCGATCTCCTTGACGACACCCGTACCTTCACCGACTGGAGCTTCGTACTCCCGGGCGACCTGGAGATCTGCCATCAGCCGATCGACCTGCTCGGGGTCAACTACTACGAGGTCATGCATGTACGCCTGAAGCGGGACTTCGATCCCGCGACCGAAGCCACTGGCGGCACGCCTTTCCCGGGCTCGGAGCGCATCGAGTTCGTTCGCCGCGACGATCTGGGGCGAACGGCGATGGATTGGGGAATCGAGCCACGAGGGCTGGAGGACCACCTGGTCGCCCTGTCGAAGGAGTTTCCCGAGCTGCCCGTCATGGTGATGGAGAACGGCGCGGCGTTCGCGGACGCGGTCAGCGAATCCAACGGTCGGCGCGTGGTCCTCGATCGCGACCGGACGCAGTTCCTCATCGATCACGTGACGGCGACTCATCGCGCTCGGGAGAGAGGCGCGAACGTCGTCGGGTATCTGGTGTGGTCGCTGCTCGACAACTTCGAATGGGCCGAGGGCTACGGCCCTCGATTCGGCATCATCCGCGTCGACTACGACACCCAGGAGCGCATTCCGAAGCTGAGCGCGCACTGGTTCGCCGAGCTCTGCGCGACGAAGGTCATCCCGGTCCTCGCCCATCCGTGAGATGACCGGGCCGGGCTCGTTGGACCCAGCTCGACACCGGGCCTGAAGAAGGGCCGTATGGCGACGCTTCACCCCCAGACCGTCCATCACACATGAATGCGAGGCGCGATTCGATGAGAATGCACCGCACCGTTGCGGCGCTCGTCACCGCAACCATAGGACTCGCGGCTGCCGTCATCCCGGTCGCCGATGCCGCAGCCGACTCAGGCGCCACCCTCCGCGAACTCGCCGCGGACGAGGGAATCCTCATGGGTTCCGGGGCGATCAACCCCAACTACCTCGACGAACCCCGGTTCCGCGAGGTCCTCGCGGAACAGTTCAACAGCCTGTCGCCCGAGAACGAGCTCAAGTGGAACTTCGTCCAACCCGAGAAAGGCGACTTCAAGTTCGCGGGCCTCGACCGGCTCGTGGACTTCGCGGAAGACAACGACATGGTGGTCAAGGGCCACGGCCTCATCTCAGGCTGCTGCAACCCTGACTACGTGACCGAGATCACCGACCCGGATGAGCTCCGCGCGGTCATGAGAACCCACTTCGACACGATCATGGATCGTTACGCAGGAAAAATGGACCGGTGGGACGTCGTGACCGAGCCGTTCTCGACCTTCGGCGGAACCGGCCTGGTGCAGAACCACTTCTACGACGTCCTCGGCGCGGACTACATCGCGGAAACGTTCCGCATCGCGCACGCCGCCGATCCCGAGGCGAAGCTGTTCATCAACGAGTCGTTGGTGGAGTTCTACCCGGCAAAGCGCCAGGAGCTCTACGACCTCGTCGCCGGCCTGGTCGCCGACGGTGTGCCCATCCACGGGGTGGGTTTCGAGATGCACGAGACGCAGGCGGGGCCGGAGCCGGGGGTCATCACCGAGATGGCGAACTCCTACCAGGCACTCGGACTCGATGTCGCCATCACCGAACTCGACGTGCACACCTACGACGTCGAGCAGCAAACGCAGATCTACGGCGACGTCGTCGCCGAGGCGCTGGCCGCCGGCATCCGGGACATCAGCTTCTGGGGCTTCACCGACAAACACGCCTTCACCTGGCTGCCGGGCGCGAAGCCGCTCATGTTCGACGAGGACTACAACCCCAAGCCGGCCTACTTCGCCACCCGGGACGCCCTGCGGAGCTTCGTCGCCGGCACCTCGGCTCCGGGCGCCGGCACCCTCACGAACACCAGTGGATGGACGCACGGCCTCCATGACGGCAATTACAGCGTCGTGATGAACCTCTGGCATGGGACCCCGGGCAGCTTCTACCGCCTGTACGAGAACGACACTCTCATCTCCGCGCGGGTGCCCGACACGGTCAGCGGCACTTCTCAGTCAGTCGAGACCGAGTTCACGGACAAGCCCAACGGAACCTATGAGTATCGGGCCGAACTGATCAACTCGAACGGCACCACCGCCACCACCACGACGACCGTCACGGTCACAGGTGCGGTGCCGGGCAAGCCTGTGGTCAGCCACGACAACTGGGACAAGGACGGCACCTTCACCGCCACGGCGAACATGTGGTGGGGCACGAACGCCACCTCCTACACCTTCCTGCTCGACGGTGCGGTCGTCGGCAAGGGGCCGTTGACCGCCAACACGCCGAACGCCCAGTCTCCTCAGGTGACCCTGTCAGGAGTGGCGGCGGGCACCCACAGCCTGAAGGTGGTCCTCACCAACGCGCGGGGCTCGACCGAGTCCGACCCGATACACGTCACCGTCAACTGACACAGAGGCTGTTCCTGCCGGTGGCAGAAGAGCAAGCGCCCGGGGTGATCACACTCCGGGCGCTCTCTCGTTCGGCCGAAACGCCGCGGGGTCGGCCTGCAGGCCGATGTCGGCCACCCTGTACCGGCCTGGTGGCCGAGGACGGGCGGCGCGCTGCGGCGGGATCGTCGACAGCATGCAGATCCTCACTGTTCTCGGCCTCACCCTGGCGGCGCTCGCCGGGCTGTGCTTCGTCCTGTGCGCCCTCGTCACGACGGAGGCGGCCCGATGAGCTCGTACACCCCCTCGTCCTGGCAGGAGCACCGTCCCGTGACCACCGCATCCCTCGCCGACCGGGCCACCACCGTGGCCGCGCGCGCCACGGATCTGTCGAAGATCTACGGACAGGGTGAGACCCAGGTGGTCGCCCTGGACCGGGTCTCCGTCGACTTCCGGCAGGCCGAGTTCACCGCGATCATGGGCCCCTCCGGCTCCGGCAAATCCACGCTTATGCACTGCGTGGCCGGTCTGGACACGTTCTCCTCCGGGTCCGTGCGCATCGGCGAGACCGAGCTGGGCTCCTTGAAGGACAAGCAGCTGACCAAGCTGCGCCGGGACAAGATCGGCTTCATCTTCCAGGCGTTCAACCTGCTGCCGACTCTTACGGCCCTGGAGAACATCACCCTCCCGATGGACATCGCGGGCCGCAAGCCGGACCAGCAGTGGCTGGACTCCGTCATCCGGATGGTCGGCCTGGCGGACCGGCTCGGCCACCGGCCCTCCCAGCTCTCCGGCGGCCAGCAGCAGCGCGTCGCCGTGGCCCGGGCACTGGCCTCAAAGCCCGAGATCGTCTTCGGCGACGAGCCGACCGGAAACCTCGACTCGCGGTCCGGCGCCGAGGTGCTGGGCTTCCTGCGCGACTCCGTACGGGAGTTGGGGCAGACCGTGGTGATGGTGACCCACGACCCGGTGGCGGCGTCGTACGCGGACCGAGTGGTGTTCCTCGCGGACGGACGGATCGTCGACGAGATGTACCGGCCGACCGCGGACAACGTGCTCGACTTCATGAAGCAGTTCGACGCGAAGGGCCGCACCAGCTGATGTTCCGTACCTCCATGCGCAACGTGCTCGCGCACAAGGCCCGGCTCCTGATGACCGTGCTCGCCGTGATGCTCGGCGTCGCGTTCGTCTCCGGCACCCTGGTCTTCACCAACACCATCTCCGACGCGTACCAGAAGAGTTCCGCCAAGGGCTTCGACCAGGTCGACGTCGCCATACAGCCGAAGTACCTGAGCGAGGGGGATCGGCGACCTGAGCTGACCCGGGCGGTGCTCCACGACAGCGCCCGGGTGCCCGGGGCCGGGCAGGCCATCGGGGTCGTCAGCGGCTTCACCGCCCTCGCCGGCAAGGACGGCAAGCCGGCCGGCAGCGGCTTCGAGTCACGGGGAGGGAACTACTGGGGCGCCAAGGACGCCCGGTACCCGCTGGTCGGCGGGCACGCCCCGAAGGGCCGGGGCGAGGTCCTCATCGACTCCAAGACGGCCGAGCGCACCGGCTACAAGGTCGGCGACACCGTACGGCTGTCCGTCGACGGCCCCGTACTGACCCCGACGATCAGCGGCATCTTCACCACCGACGACGGCAACGTCGCCGCCGGCGGCAGCCTCACCCTCTTCGACACGGCGACCGCGCAGAAGCTGCTCGCCAAGCCGGGCACCTACGACCAGATCGACGTCACGGCGAAGCCGGGCGTCAGCCAGGCCGCGCTCAAGGCGGAGCTCGACAAGGCGCTGCCGAAGGGCCTCGTCGAGACCACCACCGGCCAGGTGCTCGCCGACCAGGAGGCGGCGCAGATCGCCCAGTCGATGGACGGCCTGAAGAAGGTACTGCTGGGCTTCGCCGCGATCGCGCTGTTCGTCGGCACGTTCATCATCGCCAACACCTTCACCATGCTGGTCGCCCAGCGCACCAAGGAGCTGGCGCTGCTGCGCGCGGTCGGCGCCTCACGCCGGCAGGTGACGCGGTCGGTGCTCATCGAGGCATTCGTGGTGGGTGCGGTCGCCGCCGTCACCGGTCTACTCGCGGGCGTCGGCATCGGCGCCGGACTGCGCTTGCTGATGGGCTCGTTCGGCGAGACCATCCCCGACGGGCCGCTCGTCGTCTCCCCCGGCACTGTCGTCACCGCCCTCGCGGTCGGCATCCTGGTGACCATGCTGGCGGCGTGGCTGCCCGGCCGTAGGGCCGCGAAGATCCCGCCGGTGGCGGTGATGAGCAGCATCCACGCGCAGGCAAGCGCCAAGTCGCTGATGCTGCGCAACACGCTGGGCGCGCTGCTCTCGGCGGTGGGCGTCGCGATCGTCCTGGCCGCCACGACGATGGACGACGACAGCGGGCAGGCCCCGATGGGGCTGGGCGCCGTCCTGCTGCTCATCGGCGTCTTCATCCTCACCCCGCTGCTGTCCCGCCCGCTGATCGCCGCCGCGGCACCGGCCCTGCGCGGCTTCGGCATCGCGGGCAAGCTCGCCCGGGAGAACGCGGCGCGCAACCCGCGCCGTACGGCCGCCACCGCCGCGGCGCTGATGATCGGGCTCACCCTCATCACCGGCATGACGGTGATGGCGAACAGCCTGCAGCAGGGCATCGACAAGATGGCGGCGTCCGCGATCCGCGCCGACTACACGGTGTCCATGGCGAACGGCAACCTGCTGTCGCCGCAGGTCGAGGAGAAGCTGGCCCGCACCGACGGGGTCACCGCCACCAGCCCGATGGTCAGCGCGTTCGCCCAGATCCGCGGCGTGAGCGAGCCCCTGACGGGTGTCAACGGCGCCGCGCTCGGGGACGTGACCGACCTCAAGGTCCAGGATGGCTCCCTCAAGGTCGGCGGCACGCGGGTCGTCGTCGACCAGGAGACCGCCAAGTCCCGTGGCTGGCAGTCCGGTTCGAGCTTCACGGCCACCTACGAGGACGGCAAGGAGCAGAAGCTGACGGTCGCCGGGGTCTACGAGGGCAACAGTGTGCTCAACGGCATCATGATCGACACCGCGACCCTCGCCCCGCACGAGCCGGACCCGGCCGTCATGAAGGTGATGGTGAAGACCGCCGACGGCGCGTCCGACGCGACGAAGGACCGGTTGGTGAAGGCCCTCGGCACCAACCCGGCGATCAAGATCCAGGACAAGCAGGACATCTCGAACGAGAGCGCACAGACGTTCACACTGGTCCTGAACATGGTCTACGGCCTGCTGGCCATGGCGGTGATCGTGGCGGTCCTCGGCGTGGTCAACACCCTGGCCATGTCGGTCTTCGAACGCTCCCAGGAGATCGGCATGCTCCGGGCGATCGGCCTGGACCGCCAGGGCACCAAGCGGATGGTCCGCCTGGAGTCCCTGGTGATCTCCCTCCTCGGCGGAGTGCTCGGCATGGGGCTCGGTGTGTTCTTCGGCTGGGCGGCCGGGGAGCTGCTGAGCGCGAAGATGGCGACGTACGAACTGGTGCTGCCCTGGGGCCGGATGGGGGTCTTCCTGCTGCTGGCGGCGACGGTCGGTGTCCTGGCCGCGCTGTGGCCGGCCCGGCGGGCGGCGCGGCTGAACATGTTGCAGGCGATCAAGGCGGAGTAGCGACACCGGCTGTAGGGTCCCGTCCCTGTTTCCCTCCAGGGAACGGGGCCCTTGGCGTGTCCAGGCACACGGGCCGGGCAGCCCTGAGCGGGAGAGCTGCTGGTGCGCCGCGACCGAGACGCACCCACGGACGTACGAACTCGGCTCTGAATGGCCGAAGCCGCTCCGGTCCGCGGCGTCGACGGCAGCGCGGTGACGGGCTGCCGAACAATCCGAGCGTCGGCATCGGAAACAATTTCCGCAAGGGACGGCGGCTGCTCGTCATCGTTTGCCAGTCTCGGTCCGCCGCAGCGGATTCCGGCGCGGCGCACAGACCGAGCGACTGGAGAACACCCCCCATGTCCCACGCAGTCAAGGGCAGAAGACCGTCCCGCCTCGCCAAGGCCGTGATAGTCGCGGGCAGCGCCGCCGCGCTGACCGTCGGCCTGTCGAGCAGTGCCTTCGCCGCGGCCCCGGCCGCCCTGCCGTACCAGGCCTCCGCCTTCCAGGACAAGTACCAGCCGCTCTTCGACTACGACAGCGACGGCTGCTTCCCCTCGTCGGCCGTCGGCCCCGACGGCGGGCTCAACGGCGGCCTGAAACCATCCGGGAACCCCGGCGGGGACTGCCGGTACGTCGGCGGCGCCAACACCTACGTCCGGACCGCGTGCGACCCCAACTGGTGCGCGTACGTCTACGCCCTGTACTTCGAGAAGGACCAGGGCCGCTTCTCCGGGCACCGCCATGACTGGGAGGCCGTCGTGGTCTGGCAGGCGCGCGGTGCGGAGGAGCCCTCCTACGTGTCCGCCTCCGCGCACGGCCAGTACGACACCAAGCCGTTCAACCGGATCGAACGCTCCGGCAACCGCGCCAAGATCGTCTACCACCGGGACGAGCCGGGTACGCACGTCTTCCGCTTCGCGAAGTCGGGCGAAGCACCTGAGGTCGTCAAGGACTGGGACCGGCCGAACCTGGTCGCCATGGACCGACTGAGGAACACCAACGGCAGGGCCTTCAACGCGCTGTGGAACGCCACCTGGGGCAGCGCCAACTTCCCCCTCCAGGACCGGGACGCCCGCTTCGAGACCACGCTCAACCGGGCCAAGCCGTCCCAGATCCGCTCGTTCACCCCTCACCGCGGCCTCTGAGCGAACCCAGCGCAGGCAGCCGCCCCGGCCGGGCGGGGGCCGCCTCGGCCGGCGCCGGGCGACGGCCGACCCGCCCGGCCGGTCGCGGTCATCCGAGCGACGCCGCGTCGCCGCAGATCCGGCGGTATGGAGCGTCCGGCACGTAGGAGTGCCACTGGGCCCGGGTCAGGCCGGTGCCTCCCGCACGGGCACACACCTCGGTGACCGCCCGCTCGGGATCGACGACGTACCGCTGCAGCGGGACGTGCGGGCTGCCCGCGTAGAGGGTCGTGCCGTCGGGGGCGAAGGCCAGGGAGTCGATGCTCTCGCCGGGCGTGGTGAGCGGACCACCAAGGGGTTGCCGGGTGGCGACGTCCCACAGCTGGACGCTGCCCGCGTCGCCGCCGACGGCCAGGGTGCGGCCGTCCGGACTGAGGGCGAGTGCGCTGACGGCTTCCGGGGTGTCGCCGAGCGGGGCGGGGAACACGTTCCGCAGCACGCCGGCGCGGTGGCGCAGATCCCCGTCCCACAGCGCGACCCGGCCGGTCTGATCGCCGGCCGCGAGCAGGGAGCCGTCGAAGGCGAAGGCCAGGGCGCCGACCTCGTCGCCCTGGACGAGGTCGTGTCCACCGACCCGTCCCGACGGCAGGCGCGCGACGCGGCCGTCGCCGAGGAGCAACCGTCCGTCTGGGCGGACCGCCAGGTGACTGCTGGCCAGGCCGGAGAGCACCGCCGTCCTGCGTTGGTGGTCGGTGTCCCACACCTCGTCGCTCAGCTTGCCGACGGGCGGGATACGGGCGGCGTACAGGGTGCCGCCGCCGGGTCCGAGGGTGACGGAGACAACTGCTGCCCCCGCCAGGTCCAGCGTGCTCCGGGTGCGGCCCCGGTTCAGGTCCCAGACCGTGAACCGCTGGGCGTCGGCGTCCCGACCGGGCGCGGAGACGCCGTACGCGAACGCCCTGCCGTCGGGGCTGAACGCCGTCAGGGGCACGGTGTCCCCCGGTGCGACCGGTGCGGCAGGGTCACGGGAGACAGGGACGGGCACCGGGGCCAGGGTGCGCAACAGGTGGCCGTCGCCAGTGGCGCGCAGCTGGAACCGGTAGCGGGTGCCGGACCGCTCGGCGGTGGCGTAGGTCCGGCCGTCGGGGCTGAGCCGTACGTCGTCCAGGAGATGGTCGCGCCATCCGGAGGTGGCAGCTGTGGCGAGGTCGAGGGAGTGGACAGTGCCGCCTTCGAGGTAGCGCAGGACGGGGCGGTCGGGGTCCCAGGCCGGGGCGCCGTACAGGTGCTGGTTGTTCAGGGAGTGCCGGAACACTGGGGCGCCGGGGGACGTGAGCCGCCAGACGCGTATCTCCTGGGTGTCGGCCGTCGCCAGGAAGCTCCCGTCCCCGCTGAAGGAGGCGGACCGCACGCCCCGGCCGTCGAGTCCGGCCACCTGGCGGCCCGACCGGGTGTCCCAGACGCGGGCCCCGGTGCCGGTGACGGCGGCGAACCGGCTCCCGCTGCCGTCGAACACCAGCTGTGAGCCATCGTCGGCGCAGCTGCCGGGGGCCTTTTCCCAGGCGCCGGGCAGGGTGCGCCCGCGGGCGGTGTCCCAGACCTGCGGTGCCCGCCCGGAGCGGCAGACCGCGACCAGTCGGCCGTCGGCGCTCGGAGCCGCCTCCGCCTGGCCGGGCGCCCGGGTCTCGAACAGCACGCTTCCATCGGTGACCGAGCGCAGCCGCACCCGGCCGTCGGCATCGCTCACCGTGTAGCCGCGGCCGTCGGCGGTAAAGGCGGAGTCGTCCAGCAGCGCGTACGGGGTTCCGGTCCACCGCCCGGTGGCCGTGTCCCACAGCCGTACCCCGCCGTGCCCTGAGAGCGCGAGCACCCGGGCGTCCGGGCCGGCCGCGATCACGGTGCCCTCCGGCAGCCGTCCCGAGCCGGTGCGGCGGTGCGCGGCCACGCCCCAGGTGCGCCACATGCGGCCGTCGACGCTGAGCAGCGTGCGGCCGGAAGCGGTGAGGAAACGCCCTGCTGCATCCCCGGGCGCGGGGTCGGTGAAGGTGTCCGTCTCGGGCTGGGCGAGCGAACCGAGCAGGGCCCGGCGGGTCTCGGGCAGCTTCGCGGTGCGCCATGCGGCGACGCCGAGCAGCAGAGCGGTCCGCGGATCGGTGGTGCGCAGCGCGTCGGCGACCTCGGCGACCTGGCGGGCCGCGTCGTCCGTGCGCCGCCGCTCGTTGTCCAGGTGCTGCTGCCAGGCGACCAGCCCGGCGACCAGCGCCACCGCCAGGACGGCGGACAGCGCGGTGAGGAGGGTCCGGGATCTGCGGGCGGTCCGGGTGGCGGCCCGGTGTTCCGCCTCGCGGGCGTCGAGCGCGGCGGTGAGGAACTCACGTTCCGGCACGGTCAGGGAGCGGTCGTGCTCGTGCTCGGGGATCAGCTCCGTCACACGGTCCAGGCGGATGCCCCGGTACAGGGTGCCGGGGTCGCGGTCGTGCTCCAGCCATACGCGGGCGGCCTCGGCGAGGCGGCGGTGGTGGCGCAGCCGTTCGCGGTCCTCCTCGATCCAGCCGTGCAGCCGGGGCCAGCAGGTGATCAGCGCCTCGTGGGCGAGCTGGACACCCTCCTCGTCGACGGTGAGAAGGCGGGCACGGGCCAACCGCTCGACCACCACCGGCATCTCCGGGTCCGGGCACTCCTCCAGCTCGGCCCGGGTGAGCGGACGCCGGGTGTCGGGGGTGCCCTGGCCCGGCTCGACCATCCGCAGCAGCAGGTGCCGGGCGGTGCGCGCCTGGGGGGCGGACAGTTCGCCGTACACCTGCTCGGCGGTCGCCGCGATCGCACCGCGCACTCCGCCGAGTGCCTCGTACGCGGCCAGGGTCAGCATCCGGCTGCGGCGTCGCCGCCAGGTCTCCAGCAGGGCGTGCGAGAACATCGGCAGTCCGCCGGGCTCGTCCAGGACCTCCGCCACCAGGCGGGCGGTCAGCGCCCTCTCCACCCGCAGTCCGACCGCCTGCGCCGGCTGGATCACCGCCTCCCGCAGTTCCTCCGCGGTCATCGGCCCGAGCGGCAACCCGGCGCCGCGCAGCGCGTCCGCGAGGCCGCGGTGCTCGGTGCACCGGGCGTAGAAGTCCGCGCGTACGGCGATGAGCACCTTGAGCCGGCTGTCGGGGTCCCGGGCGGCGAGCAGCAGGTCGATGAACCGGGCCCGCTCGGTCCGGTCCCGGCACAGAGTGAAGACCTCCTCGAACTGGTCGACCACCACCCAGCTCTCCGGCTCGCCCTCCGCCGGGGCCAGCAGATGCCCGTACGTCGTGGCCGGACGCGGCCCCGGCGCGAGGATCCGCAGCACCGCCGGACGGTCCCGGCGGGCGATCTCCTCGCGCAGGCGGGCGATCAGCCCGGCCCGCAACAGAGAGGACTTCCCGCTCCCGGACGCCCCGAACAGCACCGCGAACCGGTGCTCGCACACCAGCTGCCGCAGCTCCTCCACCATCCGGTCCCGGCCGAAGAACAGCGCGTGGTCGTCCGGCTCGAACCGCGCGAGCCCCCGGTACGGCGGCGGCCCGTCGTCCTCTTCCTCCACCGGAGCCCGGTTGACCTCCGCCTCCACCTCCTTCCAGCGCGGCTCCCACTCCTCCGGGTCGCCACCGCACGCCAGCACATACCCCTGGACGACGGCCAGCGACGGCAGCCGTTCCCCGGCCGCCGCCTCGGACAGCGTCGTCGCCGAGAATCCCGCCGCCTTCGCCATGGCCCGGTACGACGGACCGCCCGAGGCCCGGCGCAGCTCCCGCAGCTCATGGGCGAGCCACTGCACGGGACCCGCCTCCGGGTCCACGGGTCTTTCCGGACGCCCCACGGGTCCACCTCCCAGACACGACACACCCAGCGAAAACGACATCGTGGGTCATACGCGTTGGTAGACGCCGATCCGGCGCAGAGCGTGCCCCGCGCGGCTGTGGCGTTGATGACAGTGCGCGACCGGGAGACGGACAACCTGGCGGCGCCCACGGAAGTTGATTGCCCAGCTGAGACGACGTGCCGATCAAGTTTTGCGTTGCCAGCCTCGGTGGTGCCATCAGCTGGTCCCGTAGCCACGGGCACCGATGGCATCCGGATTCCCTACTCCTGTGATCGGAGCCCTTTGATGCGTGTCAGCGCTCTTCGCCGTCTCGGCGTCTCAGCAGTCGTCGTGTCCGCCCTCGCCGGGACGGTGGCCGTGTCCGGCGTGTCGTCGGCCGCGCACACCCCCGGTACGACCGCGGCGGCCGGCAGCGTGCACATCCAGGCCGAGAACGTCGCCAACGTCAATTTCCCGCAGGTCCACTGGAACATCGACACCGGGTCTGAGGGCTACCGGAAGATGCTCCGCGACCTGGACGAACTGGCTCGGACCACCGCCAACGCGCGCCTCGTGGGCCCGATCGTCAACACCAGGGGTAACCGGGTGAACATCTACGTCACCGACAACACGAAGACCAACAAGTTCGCCGACATTGTGATCGAAGGCTCCGGGGAAATGCCTGCGGTGCATGCGGTCGTACGACTCAGCGACTTCTACGTCGTGCGGTTCTACACCATGCCCGCGGAGGGCCGCGACGGCCACCAGTTGAACCTCGTTCGCGGCATCCCCAACGAAGACGCAAACGCCACCAAGCACTTCCTCGGAAGGGAGAACTACAACGCACTCGGCCAGGAGGCGAACACGGCCCTTGAGGATGTCCGTCTGGGCCCCTCCCAGTTCGCCAACTCCGCCTTCACACTGGCCCGGAGCGACTCGTCCACCCGGGACCAGGCCAGCGCCATGCTGACATTCATCTTCGGCATCTCCGAGGCCGCCCGGTTCCGGCCCATTCAGGATCGCATCGCCGCCAGCATGGACTCCTGGAGCTACACCCAGCTCACCAGGCAGCAGACGGAGCTCATCCGCAACTGGGCCCGCATCAGCCACGTCTTCGTCGGCCACAACAACGGCACCGACACCGACGCCAGCACCAGCGTCGCCGGCGCCACCATCGCGGACGCACGTCAGGCCGCGGCCCTGCTCGAGGTCGCGCTCAACGACGGCTTCAACCCCAACCCCAAGGACGAACTCTGACCACGGCTGGCGGCCACCAGCTGGCCGCAGCGCCGAGCCCCTGATCACCCGCTGCCCCGACGCCTCGCGCCGGGGCAGCGGTGCATCGCGCCCAGGCAACGAAGATTGCTCACCCTGGGGTTGCTGGTCGCCGGCCTTGTGTGGCGTGTTCGAGGGCACCTGTCCCGCCGGGGGCCGCTGGCGCGCGGCTTTCGTACGACGCACCGCAGACGACAACGTGCCGTCCGGGCGAACAAGCCAGCCGGAATTGATTGCCCTGATGAATGGAGCTGCCTGACAACCTGGCGCCGACCAGCAGTACAGCGCATGCCCCAGGCAGACGAGGCAGCGCCTTCGCCGCAGCCCCGGAAGTGCTGCGATCCATGGCCACCGCCGACGAGTGGAAGTAGCTCCCGGCCTTCGACTACGACACGGACAGCTGCTACCCCTCGGTCGCCATCGGCAAGGGCGGGGTCATCAACGGCGGTCTGCGCCCGTCCGGGTCGATGACCGGCGGCTGCCGCCACCTCGCCAACAACAGCTACTCGCGCGTGGCCTGCAAGAACAACTGGTGCGCCTACATGTACGCCCTCTACTTCGAGAGGACCAGGACGACCCCACTGGCATCAGCGACATCGTCAGCCATCGCCACGACTGGGGTCGGCCATCATCTGGGTGTACAAGGGCGAGGCCAAGTACGGCGTCCGTGTCCGCCCACGGCGGCTACAAGACCTACGGGTCGGACACGTCGAGAACAGCAGCTGCACGTGGCACCGCCCGCCGCTGATCGGCTGGAACGGCTGGAACGGCTACCGGCCGGGTACCGCGACAAGCTGGTCAAGGCCGACTGCGGCAGAGCGAACTTCCCGCTCAAGGACGGCACCTTCACCAGCAACCTGAACAAGACGAGGCCCCCCGAGGCCCCCACCTTCTGACGGGGGTGCCGGCACCAGCAGCCCCCGGCGGGGACACTCCCCCCTTCCCCGCCAGGGGTTTCGTAACTGGTCCGTCGGCCGCCGGGTGTCCGTCCGCTCCTGGGCGGGCTGGTGGTAAGAGGAGAAAATCGAATGCCTTCAGCAGGGGCTGTTCCTCACCTGCTCCTCCTCGGCTGAGGCGCCTTGCCCGGGATGGGTTACCGTCCGCTCCGGTTGACCTGATCCAGGTAGGTCACCACCTTGCGCCTGGTCTCCGGGCTCTCCAGGCCGCCGCCGTGGCCGACCTGGTCGGTCAGCACCTGAATAGCCTTGTGCCCGAACTGGCGTGCCACGCTGTTGGCCCAGGCGATGGGGGTGGCCGGGTCGAGCGTGTTGCTCAGCAGCATGGTGGGGTGGGCGCTACGCGACGCGACCGGCTTACCGGAGCCCTTGGCAGGCTGGGGGCCGGCGAGGCAGATCGACGTGTAGTTGTTGCTGTTCGTCGAGAATCCCAGGACGGGGGCCGCCTTGCGGGTGGCCTTCAGGTCGCGTCGAGCTTGGTGGACGTTCTTGACGGACAGGTCGAAGTCGGAGCAGACGATCGGATCCGTGTAGGGGAAGGTCTTCGGCATCTGGCCCTGGTCCGTTTCCTCGTCGCCGGGCATCGGGTTCTTGCCCTCCGACAGTTTCTTGAGGCCGTCGGCGGTGTCCTTGAAGCTGTGCGGGGCCGTGAGCTCGAAGTACCGGGTGACCGCCACGGACGACCAGGGCGTCGTCATCAGCGAGCCGGGGATGTGCCCCGCGTCGGCCTTCTTCTGCGCCTTCCTGAACACGGCTGCCACGTCCTTGCCGTGGAGCGCGCAGGCGGCCTCGTCGGCACACCAGCTGCGGAACCGGTCGAAGATCGCCTCGATGCCGCGGGCCGCGCTGGTGACGAACTGCCGCCGCTCCTGCGCGGGGTTCATCACGCCTTCGAGGACGGAGCCGTTGACGTGCTCTCCGTACAGGCCGAGGTAGCGTTCCGCGGTCAGCGTGCCGTACGAGAACCCGGAGAGGTTGATCTTGTCCAGGTGCATGGCCTTGCGCAGGGCTTCGGCGTCCCTGGCGTTGCTGTAGGCGTCCAGGTGGTTCTTCAGGCCAACGGGGGTGGGGGCGCACGTCGGCCAGAACGAGCGCTGGTTCTTCTTCAGCGCACGGAACTTCCCCGGGTCCGTCGGGGGGACGTAGGGAATCTTGAGGATCTTGTCGATCGCGCAGTTCAGCGGGCCGCTTTGGCCCACGCCGCGCGGGTCGAGCGCGATCAGGTCGTAGCCGGGCAGGTGCTTGCGCAGAGAGGCGAAGGCGATGTCACCCGTCTGACCAGGACCTGCCGGGAAATTGAGGATGGTTCCCTTGCTCTTCGACGGCCCGGCTGCCTTGAAGCGGTAGGCCCGCAGCGTCACGGTACCTGACTGCGGCTTGGCCCAGTCGACGGGAACCCTGATATTGCCGCACTGGACCCCCTTTTGGACCGGCATGTCAGGACGGTCGCACGGACCCCAGGAGATGGCCTCGGCTGCTGGTTTCTCCGGCCCCGGCCGTGCGGTCACGGCTCCGGGGAGGCAGCCGGCGCACACGGCGGCCGCGAGGACGGTCAGGGCGACGGACTTGGGGGTCACGGCCCGCGTCCCCGCGCTCATCGGGCCACCGCCACGGTGACGACGGCGCACAGAACGAAACACAGCCCGGCGAGTGTCGCCAGGGAGAAGTCGACAACGGTGAGGATCTGCATGACCCCGACGATCCCGCCCCGCCCGCCCCTCCCGCCTCGGCCCCGGAGCCGATTCCCCGCACCGCCCATCGGCCGACAGGCCGAGCTGTCACGCTTCGCCCGTCCGAGCCGAACGCGTTCTGGGCCCGCACCCGAGCGCTCGGCAGCAGTTGCGATGTCAGGAAGACAGCAGAACGCCGAGCAGGGCGAGCAGCGCGCACACCGTGAGATTGGCCTTCCTGTGGTGCAGGAAGATCGCGGCGAGCTCCCGGATCGTCGCGCTGGGCCAGAAGTAGGCGGCGGTGGGTGAGCCGATGACATGGCCGTCGACGTCGGTACGCCGGGCCGTGAGAGCGGCGCGGAAGACATGGAAGTTGTTGGTGACGATGACACAGCGGTAGTCCGGCCTGCGTGCCTGCATGATCGCCTTGCTGAAGCGCAGGTTCTCCTCGGTGGTGCGTGAGCGGTCCTCGCGTACGACGTGGGTCTCGGGGACGCCATGCGCGATGAGGTGGGCGGCCATCGCGTGGGCTTCGGGCAGGTACTCGTCGGGGCCCTGCCCGCCGGAGGTGATCAGCAGCGGGGGAACGCCCCGCGCGGCCTGCCGCTCGTACACCGCACGCGCCCGGTCCAGCCTGCTCGCCAGCAGCGGCGGCATCCGGGACCCGCCGATCAGGCCGGAGCCGAGGACGACGACGAAGTCCACGTCCTGATCGACTCTCATCCGCGCGTAGAGGAAGGCGTAGACGAGGAAGGAGAGGAAGAGGTACGAGACATACGCCGCCACCGGGAGTATCGCGCCCGCGATCCGCCAGACCAGCCGGGAGTCGGTGTCGGCGGCGGTCAGGGTGAGGGCGACGCAGCCGAGGATGCCCAGTCCTGCCAGTCCCGAGACAACTGGAGGCCCTGTACCGGTCCAACGCCAAGTACCGCCCCGAGTGGTACCCCCGATTCCTGTGCTACGCGGACGCCGCCTCGCTCGCCCGGCGGCGCCAGAGGCGGAGCACCGGTCCGGCGCCGATGCGGGCGCCCTCCTCGAACACGCAGCGGAAAGCAGGTTGCCGGGGCGTCGGCCTTCTCTGCGGACCATCTTCCCGCCGTTGGCGATCAGGAGGAAGGCGAGGACGAACACACCGAGGGCGAGCAGCAGGACGGTCACGGTCATCGCCGCGACGAGCGGCGCGGGCGCGCTGCCGGTCGCGATCCGGGCGAGCAGAGCCAGAGTCAGCAGCACGAGGGCCAGGCCGAGCAGCACGGCGTTGCCGAAGCGGCGGGGGTCGCGCCGTACCCGGGCGAGGTAGACCAAGAAGGTCAACCCGGCGGCGATCGCGAAGAGGAAAGGCACCATGTCTCAACTTCGGTGAGGTGTGGGTCGGTTGACGGGGCACCAGTGGTACCGGTGCCCCGGCGGTGGGCGGTCACTCGCCGCGCGGGCCCGGCCGGACCGTGACCGACTTCAGCAGGGGGCGGCTGAGGGCGCTCGCCGCCAGCAGTCCCGCGACGCCGAGGCCGAAGGACACGGCGAGCAGGGCGATACCCCCGAGGTCGAGGGAGGAGGAGCCGCCGAGGACGGTGAGCGGGGCGGCGGTGAAGAGGCCGGTGAGGACGCCGCCGCCCGCCAGTACGGCCACGGGGATGAGGGTCTCCTTGCGGCGGGCCTCGTCCAGGATCCGCAGCGGGGTGCCGGCGAGCCGGAGCAGGCCGTAGGTGCGGCGGCGGTCCAGGACGGAGGAGGCCGCGGTGATGCCCGCGGAGGCGATCGCGGTCACGAAGGTGAGGCCGAGGACGACGCGGGTGGCGGTGGAGAAGTCCCGCGCGAACAGCTCGTGGGACCAGTCGACGTCGGTGCCGGTGACCGGGTACTGGCCGGACACGAGGGACGTCAGCGCGGTGCGGGCGCGGTCCAGGTTCTCGGTGTCGCCGAGCACCGTGACCGTGACCTGGACGCTGTTCTCGCCGCCGACGGCGACCCAGTCGGTGTCGCTGCCCACGGTGGCGTGGACCCGAGCGTCCTTGAGGCGCTCTCGCACCTCTTGCTGGACCGCGGTCACCTTGCTCTTGGGTACGGCCACGGCGAGAGTGTCCGGGCTTCCCCAGGGGGACCCGCCGGCGACGCCGAAGAGGGCGAAGAACCCGGCCACGAATCCGGCGAGAGTGAGCCCGGAGACCGTACGCCACGCGCTCTTGGGGTCGTCCAGCATGCGGCGCCCGGCGAGCAGGGTCGCGGGGGTCGTGGCCCGGGCGCTGACGATACGGCCCAGGATGCCGACCACCCACGGGCCGATCACGGACAGCGCGAGGAAGACGACGGCGAAGAACACCAGGATGCCGTCGATTTCGTCCTTCTTCTCCTCGGTGAACCACGCGTAGCCGACGATCACCGCGACGAAGACCAGCGCCCGCAGCGCACTCATTCGGGGCACCTGCGAGCGACGCGCCACGCCCAGCGGCCCGACCACGACCTGACGCAGTCCGGCGAGCGCGCTGACGACCACCATGGCGACCACTCCGGCGAGTACGGCGAGCAGAACCGGCAGTCCGACCCACAGGTCGCCGATGTACCAGGCGCCGCCCGCCACGGGCACCTGGGCGGCGGCCGGCAGCAGCAGCGCGTATCCGACGGCGCCCAGCAGCGCGCCCGCCGCGCCGGTGAGGGCGGCCTCGGCGGCGGTCATCCCGGCGATACGGCCGGGGGTGGCGCCGATCAGCCGCAGTGCGGCGAGGCGCTGGTCGCGGCGGGAGACCGACAGGCGCGCGGAGGAGGCGCCCAGGACCAGCAGTGGGATGACGACGAGGATGGTGGCGATCTTGGCGAGGGCCACGTACTGGCCGCCGATGCCGTAAGTCACGGGTCGTCCGGTGAAGTCGGCGATCCGGGTGGGGGTGATGGTGTCGCCGGGGCGGCGCGGGTCGTCCGCGCGCGGGGTGGTGACGGCGGCGGCGGTGGGTTCGTGGCCGACGACGGCGACCAGTTCGCCGGGGCGGGCTAGCGCCTCGCGGCCCAGTGTGCCGGCCGGGGTGCCGGGCACGGGGTGCCGGTCGGCGGGAAGACGGTGGAGCAGGTCGGCGAGAGCGGGCGAGACCCACGTCTCGCCCGGCCGGGGGAAACGGGGCATGCCGGGCGGGGCCGGGGCCTGCTCGCCCGGCAGTTGTGCGAGATCGACGACAGTGACGGGGGTGCCACCGCTGAAGGTGGTGCCGACCGCCTCGACGGCGACCGGGGCCGAGGAGCGTACGGGGTTGCGCCAGTCGATGCGGTCGGCGCGCTGCTGGAAACCGAGGTTGGTGGCAACGCAGAGGAGCAGGAGGGCGGTGCTGATGGCGGCCGCCGCGACGGCCAGGCCGGTGGCGAGCAGCCCGGTGCGGCCGCCGGCGCGGGTCAGGCGCCACGTCAGGGTCCAGGTGGTGCGGTCCAGTGCCCTCATCGAGCTGCGTGCCCTGGTCGGACTCAGTGCCCTCATCGCTTGTACCTCGCGTCCGCGTCACCGGACGGCTGTCCGGCCGTGCGCCAGACGGCGAGGCCCGCCGCCTCGGCCGCGTGGGCGGTCACGTCGCCGACCGCGGCCTCCCCGTACATCCGGCGGTCCTCGGTCAGACGGCCGTCGCGGACCCGGACGGTGCGGTCGCAGTAGCCCGCCACGTTCGCGTCGTGCGTGACCACGACGAGCGCCGCACCCTGACTGCGGGTGACCTCGGCCAGCATGCCGATGACCTCCATGCCCGTGGACTGGTCCAGCGCACCCGTCGGCTCGTCGGCGAAGATCACCTGCGGGCCGCCGACCAGCGCCCGTGCGATGGCCACGCGCTGTGCCTGCCCGCCGGACAGCTGCCCCGGCCGCCGGTCCTCCTTGCCCGCCAGGCCCAGCGGCGCGAACCACTCCCGCGCCTTCGCGACCGCCTGGCGGCGCGGCATGCCGCCCAGCATCAACGGCAGGGCCACGTTTTCGTCCGCGGGCAGCTCCGGCAGCAGCTGGCCGGACTGGAAGACGAAGCCGAAACGGGTGCGGCGCAACTCACTGCGCTCCGGCTCGCCCAGCTGGTCCACCCGGTCCCCGGCCAGCAGCACCTGGCCCTCGTCAGGGCGTTCGATGCCGGCGAGGCAGTGCAGCAGGGTGGACTTCCCTGAACCGGACGGGCCCACGATCGCCAGTGACTCGCCCGCCGGGACAGACACGTCGACACCGGCCAGGGCGCGCGTCAGGCCGTAGGACTTGGTCAGACCGATACCGGCCAGAACAGGGGAGGCGGTGGTCGTACGGTACGAGGTCATCGGGCCACGTCCACGGTGACGAGGGCGCACAGGACGAAGCACAGCCCGGCGAGCGCCGCCAGGGCGAAGTCGAGAACGGTGAGGATCTGCATGCCGTTGACGATCCCGCCGCACCGCACCGCGCGTCCTCGGCCGCCGGGCCGGTACGGGGCACCCGGCATCGGCCTGCAGGCCGACCCGCGCATCGGCCGTCCATCCGTACCCTTTCCGGCGTGGAACCCGATACTCCGCTCTCCCCGGCCGTCCGGCACGCCATCACGGTCTCGCTCTGCGGGGGCCTGGCCCTGGTGTGGCTGCTCGACGTGACGGCCTACTACGACCCGCAGCACCGGTGGTCGAGCTGGCTGCCCCTTGTCGCCGGCCCGCTTGCCGCCGCCACGCTGCTCTTCCCCAGCCACCGGCCGAGTCCCGAATGGCGTGCCGGCGCCGCCGCGCTGGGCTCCCTGGCCCTGACTGCGGGCCTGTGGGCGTATGCCCCGCTCTCCAGCGGTACGTGGGGCCTGCTGGAAACGGTCGCCCTGCTCGCGTTGCTCACCCGGACCGCACGCCGGGTGCGGCGGCCGGTTACCGCCGTGGCGCTGTCGGCGGCGCTGGGCGCCGCGGTGATCGTCCAGCCGGTTCGCGGGGGCCCGGCACGTGAGTTCCTCGAATTCTCCTTCTTCCTGACCTTCGCCGTCGGCGGGGCCGTCGGCCTGGCCTGCTACCTGCGTCTGCTGGATGCCCGCCGGGCCCGGGCCATGGACGCCGTACGCCACAACGAACGCCTGGAACTCGCCCGCGACCTGCACGACTTCGTCGCCCACCACGTCACCGGCATCATCGTCCACGCCAACGCCGCCCTGATGATCCAGGAGACCTCGCCGGAACAGGTCAAACCCCTGCTGGAGGGCATCTCCCAGGCGGGCGGCGAGACCCTGGACTCCATGCGCCGCCTGGTACGGGTACTGCGCGAGGAGGACCACGAGGCCGCGCGCCCGGGCGAGCTGCTGACCGAGCTGGACCGCCTGGTCGGCGCGTTCGCCGGACACGGCACCGAGGCGAGGCTGGACGTCGGGGACGCGGTGCGCGCGGTCCGGCTGGCACCGGAGGTGGAGACCTCCGTCCACCGCGTGGTGCAGGAGGCGCTGACGAACGTACGCCGCCACGCCCCCGGCGCCGACGTGGCCGTCCGCCTCGACCTCCACCAGCAAGGCGACCGCCACCGGCTGCGGGTGGAGGTGCGCAACACGACACCGACGGCCCGCGCCACCGCCCCGGCAGGCGGCCGGGGCGGCTTCGGCCTGGTGGGCCTGCGCGAACGTGTCGAAGCCGTGGAAGGCACTCTTACCAGCGGCCGGACAGCGGACGGCGGCTGGAGCGTGAGCGCCGCCTTCCCGGTCCTGTCGACTGTGGAAGGATCACCCGCATGAACGGCTCCGACGCTACGAACGGGGCGGGCGGTGCCCGCACACGCGTGCTGATCGCGGACGACCAGGAGATGGTCCGCACCGGCTTCCGGCTGATCCTGGGCACCCAGCCCGACCTGGAGGTCATCGGCGAGGCGGCCGACGGCGCCGAGTGCGTCGAGCTCGCCCGCCGACTGCGCCCCGACGTGTGCCTCGTCGACATCCGCATGCCCAAGCTGGACGGCCTGGAAGTCACCCGCGCCCTGGCCGGACCGGGCGTCACCGACCCGATGCGCGTCGTCGTCGTGACCACCTTCGACCAGGACGACTACGCGTACACCGCCCTGCGCAGCGGAGCCTGTGGCTTCTTGTTGAAGGACGCCGGATCCACCCTCCTGATCGAGGCCGTACGATCCGCCGCCCGCGGCGACGCCCTGGTCTCCCCCGCCGTCACCGTCCGCCTCCTCAAGCACCTCGCCGGACAACAGCCCGCGCCGACCACCCCTCATCCGCTCTCCGAGCGGGAAACGGACGTCGTGCGCCTGCTCGCGGTGGGCCGCACCAACCAGGAGATCTGCGACGAGCTCTACCTGTCCCTGGGCACCGTCAAGACCCACCTGGCCAACATCAAGGACAAGCTGAACGTCCGCAACCGCGTCGAGATCGCCGCCTGGGCCTGGGACACCGGCCTCGTACGCGACCGCCAGGCACCGCCCGCCTGACCGTTCCGGGTCGGCCTGCGGGCCGACCACGGGCAGCCGTCTTCGGCCCGCGGGCCGAAGCGTCAGGGCCGCGCGGCAAGCCAGTCTCCTCAGGAAGCGTCACAGAAGCGAGCGCCTCCCGAGGAGAAGATCATGAAGTACGTCGTCGTGTCCCTGACCGCCGCCACCGCCGTGGCCCTCGGCGGCCTGGCCGTGGCCGTACCCCGACTGCTGAGCACCGAGTCGACCAGCACCGTCGACGCCACGTCCACCGTGTCGGGAACGGAGGTCGAGAAGCAGGTCCGCGAGCACTACGCCCTGCCACTGGTGCAGGAGAAGCCGCGGGCAGTCAGCTGCGCAGGAGGTCTGAAGGCACAGCAACGTGCCACGATCGACTGCACGGTGACATCCAAGGACGGAAAGAAGCAGAACATCGCGGTGGCCGTCACCAAGGTCGAGGGCAACGAAGTCTCGTACGACTACGTAGTGCTGGGCGACTAGGTTGCTCCGCCTGGCACTTCGGGCCGAAGCCCCGGGTGACCGGGCCCACCTCAGCGGAGGTTCGGGACGACGACCTCGAACGCGCCGGTGAACGTGTCGAGCAGGCCGAGCAGCGTGTCGAGGTCCGGACGGTCGCCGTCCACCCGTGCGGTGTCCTTCGCGAGCAGCTCGTCGAGGGTGGCCGCGCCGTACGCGAGGTCGGCGAGCGCGGCGTGGCGGATACGCAGGGTGCCGGCCGGTGTCTCGGCGACGGGCGGCGGCGCGTACCGCAGGATGCCGTTCTCGACGATCACCAGGGACCGCTCATCGGCATGGTCGGGCCGGTCGCCGTCGACCTCGAGCCCGATGCGGAGCCGACGCGCCGCGGCGCGTCGGCCGTTGAGGCGGATGGGCAGGTAGTCGCGCACCAACTCGGCGGTCATCCCGGCGACGAGATCTGGTTCGGCACCGCCGGACGGCCGACCGCTCGGGGCACTTTGGTGCAGCTCCTGGGCGCCGACGAGGTAGAAGTTGCGCCAGGGCGCCGCCTCGGCTTAGTAGCCGAGCTGTTCGAAGACGTCAGCCTGCAGTGGCCGGGCGGGCTGGTGGTCGGGGCCCGCGGCAAGGGCGTGCTTGAGCAGTTCGGCGGACCACCGGTCCCCGCCCGTCTCATGGGCGGGCGGGCGTGGGCGACCACGGCGTCGACGCCATCAGCTCGACGTGACGCCGGCGGGCCTCGACGGACGGCAGCGCGTCGAGGCCCGCCGGGTTACCGTCGAACCAGCCGAGGTAGTGCTGGTGGACGGCCTTGACGTTGTGGCTGGTGGCGCCGTAGGTGCCGCGATTGGCCCAGTAGGCGTCGAGCGGCTGGGGCAGCTCGATCAGTTCGCAGATCTCGTTCGGCGTGTAGCCGTGGTTGGCCAAGCGCAGGGTCTCGACTCAGCTCCGCGTGCGCTGGCGTCACTGTGTCGTGCTTTGGATGCCGAGGACGTCGTAGAGGTGCTCGCCGTGGGCCCATCGTTTCAGTTCCGGGCGGCCCATGAGGATGAGCTGGTGATGTTGGGCGAAGTCGATCGCCGGCTGCGTGAAGCCGTTCAGCGCAATCATGATCGGGAGGTCGGCTCCGTGGTGCGGGCGGGCTGTCCCGTTGAACTTCTGCACGTGGCCTGACCCGACTGGGCTCTGATACTGCTTGCACTGCACGATCAGGAGGCGGCCTTCGTCATCGCGGGCAGTGATGTCCACGCCGAGGTCACCGGCGCCTCCGACTCGCTTGGGACGCCGGAATCCGTCACGGGCCAGGAGATCACTGCACGCCTGCTCAAAACCCGTCGCGCTCATCGACGAAAGCTGCTTCATCTTGAAGGTCAGCGCGTCCGCTTCGATCGCATCGCCAGAGGGTGCGGCGAACGTGTCGTCCGCATCGGCGTAGGTGTTGGCACCGAACAGGAATGACAGGATTCTGCCGAGCAAGAGCAGCATGGACAGTCCGCCGACCACGAAGAGCCCGGTCCACCACGGGTGATCGGCTATCAGCCCCCACAGATCTACGGTGATCCACTGGCCGACGTCCTCGGTGAGCCACTCCCAGAGCATCTTTCCGACGGCCAGCGCGATGACCGCATACAGCAGGAACTTCAGCAGCGGGTCGAGCGACCCGTCCTCGTCGAACACCACACCTCCAGACGTCTTGGGCAGCGATCACGGTCTTTGCCAGTCATGCCGCACGCCTGAATCGGCTCGGGCAGGAGCGCGCGGACAATCCGAGGAGCTCGTGCAGAGCGGCACCGTCCTCGGCCCAGCGCCGAAGCTTTTCCCGGTCGATCCAGTGGACGCCGTGTCGGTCGCCCCACGCCATGGCATCGCGGGTGAAGACCCCGTTGGTGACGACGACAGCGTGATCGGCTTTGTGGACCGGCCCGGCCGTCCCCTTCACCGCGTACATCACAGCTGAGCCCACCTTCCCGCCGACGCGGGTGTGCTTGGCCTGCACCACGATCCGGCCGCGCTGCGGATGGTCACCGATGACGTCAGCGGCCTGGTCGCCGCCGCCACCCACTCTGCGGGCGGGCCAGCCGTCGCGGACCAGCAGATCCCGCAGGGCGTACTCGAAGCGACGGTCGTCCATGGCGTCGAACTCCGCCAGCGTGATCCGCAGGGTGGCCAGCCGCTCCTTCTCTCGGCGCCGCATCGTGGTCGCCTGCCTGATCCGCCACGCCGCGACGGCTCCCGTGAGCAGGGCGAGAGCCAGCAGGCCAGGCCAGGCCGCCTTCAGGGCGCCGACCGCCGTGGCTGCTGTTCGCGCCACCAGGACGAGCACGGCCAGGGCGACCACAGCCGCTGCGACCAGTTCTGCGGCACCGCGAGGGCGCCGCAGACGTACCCGTCCCATCAGCGGTCTGCCGTCGCGCTGGCCGCCGGTTTCGGATCGGTCGGCGGTGTGGTGGCGGTGGCCTCGCTGAACCCGAACGCCTGCCCCCACAGCCACACGCCGGCCAGTAAGCCGGCAATCATCCAACCGCTCATGCGCTTGGCGCTCCTGGGCTTCGGATTGCGGCGGATGTGTCCGCGTACCCGGTGGAACCCGTCCGGCACCTTCGACATGCTTCCCCCTCCTGTCGGTGGGCCGCGGAGCGCGACTCATCCCAACAAAAGGGTGTAGCAGTGGGCACTGACAGCAGCTGATGGGTCATCACGGCGCTACGCCCCATTCGAGTCGCCATCAGGCCAGGAGGGCCCACACCGTCAGGCCAATTCCCGGGGCAGCGAGCCTGAGGCAGCTCAGCTGGGCGAACGCCCTTCTCAGCTCCCAAGCAATTCACCAGGGCCCTGCTCCGCCAACCCTGACGCGGCGCGTGACCGTGCCTCTCTCACCTGCGGAAACAGCCCCGGCCACGCCAAGCGGAGCTCTGCCGACGAATGGCGAAAAGCAGCGGAAGCGCAATCACAGCCATAGTGCGCCGGAGCCGCCCCTTCGAACCGTGGTTCTGCGACCATGCCCCGGGGCGTCACAGGGTCGGGAGGCATTGGTAGGCACTGATCAACGCACCGCCGCGCCGCCTCCACCGACCGAGCCCCCACGGGCCGAATTCTCAACGCAGTGTCGTCGCGTCTCGAAGCAGTGCCGAGGCCGTCATCGTCGTACAAGCGCAACATGCGAGCAGCGCTCATCACCACGAACACTTCGAACCAAGCTCCGGACCATACCCGGACCAGCCATCCGCAGCTTGTGGCCATCGGAGCTGTTTTCGCTGGTCAAACTGCATCCGAGCCGTGCACCACCAGCAGACGAAGAACCTGCTGGGAACATTCCGACGCAGTCCTCCCTCACGAAGGGGCACCGCAAGTCCACCTCGTGCACTGTCACTTGTCGGCTCTCCACAAAAGATCAAGGTGAGCACTGAGTTTCCGCACCGGAGCGTGACTCGGCCCGTCCGCCAGAACAACCCCTTCCCCAGGGGCCCGCCCAACCTGAAGTGCCCGCCACGTCGCCGGAGGGTATGCCCTGGTACACACATCAGATTTGATGACGCGTCAGTAGAGTTAGCAAAGGGTTAGCAAGTGTCCTGTCACAGCTACCCACAGACGGACACACCGTGGAATGGCGCAGCACCGCAGAGCGAGCCTGCACACGTCCAATCGACCGCCCTGCGTGACGGAGCGGCGGGAGGCCATGCACAGCGACGCATCGCCCGCCCCACCACCAACCCATCTGCCGTTTTGGCAGGTCAGCGAACCCTTCCTCGCGGTTTCAAAGGAGTAGGCGGCAATTCGGGGGCCGGAAGTGGAGCCCCGTCGCATCCCTTCACCTCTCCGAATCTTGAACCTTCCATCCAGTCCCGACGAGCCTGTACGATCTCGTCCTGCGACCGTCCGATCCAGTTCCAGAACAAGTGGAGCAGGCCGAGTCGGTGAGCAGGTCGGCGGGCGTGACCATCTCCCAGCCCAGTACGACGCGTGGGCGGTACGGGGTCGGCAGGGTCGATGATGACGTTGTCGAGCCCGGCAGTCCCCGAGCACCAAGGTGCGGCACCTCGTGGTGGGCAATCGGCTTCCCAGACTCTCAGTCCGTTCACCAAATCCGTCCGCCGTACGGCAGTTGCCCCCGTCAACATCCTTTCCCAGCGGTCGATTCGGCGTGCCCCTGGCAAGCACACTCCCGGCAGGCAGCTCTCAGTGGAGAGTGCAGGAGTCGCCATTCGCGTCGCCCCGTGCGGTCTACCAACGGACCTGGTCGCGGGCTGGGGCGCCCGCCGCATCACAAGTCCAAGTTGCGGACCATGCGCAGGCCAACATCTCGGTCACCACAGACCCGATCTTCATGCCCCCAGGTCTCAGCTCCCTGTCAAACCAGGTGACTGTCGCTGTCCGATCGGCCCGAAGATGACCGAGTTCAACGCAGCGTAGTCAGCACCAAGTCAGCACGGGAGAGGTGAAGACAGGTGATGACGTGCGCTCTTAGTCAGCACCGAACCAGCACGGGAGTAAGCACGCCAGCATCAAATCCTCCCAATTGACGCAACATGGACTCTGTCTGATCAGCCACCGATGAAGCCCTCAGGACGGCCCTTGAAGCACTGGCATGGGGGCGACACGCACACCCCGCCCGCGAACTATGTAGTCCCACCACATGTGCGCCTGACCTGCATGTTTCTACCGTGTGCCGACACGTACCCGTCCCCACCGCACACGAGGAAGTGGCGCACATGGCCTCCGGAACCACCGCTCCCCCACCCGCCGGCAACCTCAAGCGCATCGTCGCCGCCAGCCTCATCGGCACCACCATCGAGTGGTACGACTTCTTCCTCTACGGCTCCGCCGCCGCGCTCGTGTTCAACAAGCTGTTCTTCCCGGACTCCGACCCGCTCGTCGGCACCCTGCTGTCCTTCCTGACGTACGCCGTCGGGTTCGCCGCCCGGCCGCTGGGCGCGCTGGTGTTCGGGCACTACGGCGACCGGCTCGGGCGCAAGAAGCTGCTGGTGCTGAGTCTGCTGCTGATGGGCGGCGCGACCTTCGCGATCGGGCTGCTGCCCACGCACGCCACCATCGGGACGGCCGCGCCGGTCCTGCTCACCGTGCTCCGGCTGGTGCAGGGCTTCGCGCTCGGCGGCGAGTGGGGCGGCGCCGTCCTGCTCGTGTCGGAGCACGGAGACGCGCGGCGGCGCGGGTTCTGGGCGTCGTGGCCGCAGACCGGCGCGCCGGCGGGGCAGCTCCTCGCCACCGGTGTGCTGTCGCTGCTGACGGCCCTGCTGTCGGACGCCGCGTTCGGCAGCTGGGGCTGGCGGATCCCGTTCCTGCTCTCCGGCGTGCTGGTGATCGTCGGTTTGTGGATTCGTCTGTCTGTCGATGAATCCCCCGTCTTCAAGCAGGCGTTGGCGCAGGCCGAGGCCCGCAAGGCGACCCGGTCCGCGGGCGCGGAGAAGCTGCCGCTCGTCGCCGTGCTGCGGCACCACTGGCGTGATGTGCTGGTCGCGATGGGCGCCCGGATGGCGGAGAACATCAGCTACTACGTCATCACCGCGTTCATCCTCGTCTACGCCACCACCTCGGCCGGCGTCTCCAAGCAGGTCGCGCTCAACGCCGTCCTGATCGCCTCGGCCGTGCACTTCGCGGTCATCCCGGCGTGGGGCGCGCTGTCCGACCGGATCGGCCGCCGTCCCGTGTACCTGGTGGGCGCGGTCGGTGTCGGGCTGTGGATGTTCCCGTTCTTCTCGCTGATCGACACGGGCGGCTTCGGCAACCTGATCATCGCCGTCACCGTGGGGCTGGTGCTGCACGGGGCCATGTACGCGCCCCAGGCGGCGTTCTTCTCCGAGATGTTCGCGACCCGGATGCGCTACTCCGGCGCGTCCATCGGCGCCCAGTTCGCCTCCGTCGCGGCGGGCGCGCCCGCGCCGCTGATCGCCACCGCGCTGCTCTCCGACTACGGCAGCTCCACACCGATCGCCCTCTACGTCGTCGCCGCGTCCCTCCTCACGGTCGTCGCCGTGGCGGCTGCGAAGGAGACCCGCCACCGGGATCTGTCCGACGTCGCTCCCGCCGCCGACCCGGACCGGGCCGCAGCCCCGGCGGCGGACGCCCGGACCCCCTGAGCCTTCGACGGTCCGGCCGGCCCCCGTACGTGCGCGCGTACGGGGGTCAGTGCCGTGCCGGTGCCGACAACCGGTGCAGGCGCAGGGCGAGTTGGATCTCCAGGATCCGTGCCGGGCTCTGCCAGTCGTCGCCCAGGAGGCGGCCGACGCGCTCCAGGCGCTGGGCGACGGTGTTCACGTGGACGTGCAGGGCGTCCTTGGTGCGGGCGGGGCTCATTCCTGAGGCGAAGTACGCGTCGAGGGTGCGCAGCAGCTCCGTGCCGCGTCGTCGGTCGTAGGCGACGACGTCGCCGATGGTGCGGTCGACGAAGCCGGGGATGTCCCGGTCTCCGGCCAGGAGCAGCCCGAGGAAGCCGAAGTCCTCGGCGGCGGCTCCGTCCCCGGAGCGGCCGAGCAGGCCCAGGGCGTCGAGGCAGCGCCGGGCCTCCGCGTAGGCCGCGGCCACCGCGTCCGGGCGGGTGGAGAGGGCCTCGGCGGGTGCGGAGGCGCCGACGGTGACCGGCGCGTGGACCGCGGTGCCCAACTGCCGGGCGGCAGTGCGGGCCAGGTCGGCGGCGCTGTCGCCGGGGCCGAGCGGCAGCAGCAGGACGGTGCCGCCGTCGCGTGCTGCGGCGAGGCCGCGCCGGGTCGCGGCCAGATGGGACGCCGCGGCCGCCAGGCGTCTGCGGGCGTCCGCCTCCTGGTCGGCGTCGGCCGCACCGCCCTCCAGTCGCGCGGCCAGCACCACGTGGACGGCGTCGAGGTCGGCGTCGAGACGGGCCGCGCGCTCCCGCAGCAGGCGCGGATCGCGGTCGCGGGCGTCCAGCAGGTCGTCCAGCAGTTCGCCGCGCACGCGCTGTTCGGCCTCGGCGGCGGACCGGCGGGCCAGGAGCAGCAGGGACGTGACCATGGCGGCCCGCTCCAGGGTGCGTTGGTCGACGGGGTCGAGGCCCGGGTGTCCGCGCAGCACGAGCGCGCCGAGCAGTTCGCCGCCGGCGGCGACCGCGGCGATCCAGTCGTCCTCGTGCCGCACCGCGTGCCCGTCCGCGCGGGAGGCCTCCAGTGCCTCGGCCGGGGCCGCGGCGGCCTCGGCGAACTCGACCGTGCCGTCGAGGACCTCGGACACCGCGGCGGCCACGTCGTGCACTCCGCCGCCGCGCAGGACCAGCTCGGCGAGCCGGTCGTGCACGTCGGAGGCGCGCTCGATGACACCGCTGCGGTCCCGGATGATCTCGTTGGCCCGCTCCAGGCCGGCGAGCGCCGAGCGCGTCTCGGCGAGCAGGTTGGCGGTGTCGATGGCCGCCGCGGCGAGGGCGGCGAAGGAGCCGAGCAGGGCGATCTGCTCCCGCTCGAAGACCCGGGCCCGGCGGTCCGCGGCGAACAGCACCCCGATGACGTGGTGCCCGAGGGTCAGCGGCACGCCGAGGATGGCCACGAGCCCCTCGTCCCGCACGCCCGCGTCGATGGTGAGGGTGTGCTGGAAGCGGTCGTCCTTGAAGTAGTCGTCGGTGACGTAGGGGCGCGCGGTCTGTGCGACCAGGCCGCCGAGTCCCTCGCCCATGCCGAGCCGCAGTTGCTGGAAGCGGGCCGCGACCGAGCCCTCGGTGACCCGCATGTAGGTGTCACCGCGCTCCGGGTCGTTCAGGCTGAGGTACGCCACGTCCGTGCCCAGCAGCGACCGGGCGCGCTGCACGATCGCCTGGAGCACGGCGTCCAGGTCGCGCAGCCCGGCGAGGTCGTGGGCGGTCTCGAACAGGGCGGACAGCTCGGCCTCGCGGCGGCGGCGTCCCTCCAGCTCCGCGCGCACGCGCAGGGCGAGCGGCTTGGCCCGCTGGAGCGCGGCGATCCACTCCGCCGGCCGTCCTTCGGCGCGCGCGAGCAGCACCGGCTGCTCGTAGGCGTCGGCGGACGCGCCCCGGGCCAGAAGCTCGAGGAACGGCGTCTCGGCACTCACCGCCGGCGCCTCCGCACGGGCCGACGGCGCTTCGGCGGCACCGGCGAAGCGCCCGGCTGACTGAACGTGATCGCTGGACATGCCCACAGGATTCACCATGACCCGGCCGTCCCGTCAGCCCTGTGGACAACTCCCCGGCCGACGGACCCGCTGCTCAGTGGGCGGTCCAGCCGCCGTCGAGCACCAGCGAGGTGCCGGTCACGAAGGACGCCTGCGGAGCGCACAGATACGCCACGGCCTCGGCGACCTCCTCGGGTTCGATGAGCCGCTTGACGGCGCTGTCCTGGAGCAGCACCTCGGACAGGACCCGCTCCTCGGGGATGCCGTGCGCCTGGGCCTGGTCGGCGAGCTGCTTCTCGACCAGTGGGGTGCGCACATAGGCGGGGTTCACACAGTTCGAGGTGACGCCATGGGGCGCGCCTTCGAGGGCGGTGGTCTTGGACAGCCCCTCCAGGCCATGTTTGGCGGCCACATAGGCCGACTTGTAGGCCGAGGCGCGCAGCCCGTGGACGGACGACACGTTCACGATGCGGCCCCACCCCTGCCCGTACATGTGGGGCAGGGCACCACGGATGAGGCGGAAGGGTGCCTCCAGCATCACGGTGAGCACCGTGTGGAAGACGTCGGGCGGGAACTCCTCGATGGGGCGCACGAGCTGGAGCCCGGCGTTGTTGACGAGGACGTCGGTGCCCGCGGCGGCGAGTTCGGCGGCGTCCAGGTCGGTGAGGTCGAGGACGTGCGGTTCGACGGTGCCCGCGAGGTCCCGGCCCTGCTCGGCGAGCGCTTCCAGGCCGGCGGCGTCCCGGTCCACCGCTCTCACCTTGGCCCCGGCCGCCGCGAGCCGCAGCGCGCAGGCGCGGCCGATGCCGCCGGCGGCGCCGGTGACGAGCGCGGTGCGGCCGCCGAGGTCGAGCGGGCAGGCGTGGGGGGCCGGGAGGGCACGGGGCGCGGTCATGCCTCGACCCTAGGCAGCGCCCCTCCCCTACCCCATATGGTCAGACCCCATAGTTCAGCCGGAGGCAGTGGCGTCGAACCATGTGGGGCCGTCCGACATGGCCTGCTTGATCCGGAACAGACAGTGCTCGTTCAGCTCGGGCAGGGCGTCGACGTCGAACCAGCCCACCTCCAGTGACTCGTCGTCGTTGACCCGGGCCTCGCCGCCGGCGGCCCGGCAGCGGACGGTGATGTCCAGGAACTGGCAGGTGTCGCCGTTGTCGTACGTGACGGGGTCCCCCGCCTGGACGAGGACGATCCGCTCGGCGACACAGCGCACGGCCGTCTCCTCGTAGACCTCCCGCACCGCGCAGGCCGCGGGCTGCTCCCCCGGGTCGGGGATGCCGCCGATCACCGACCACTTGCGGGTGTCGGACCGGCGGTTCAGCAGGACTCTGCCCTCGCCGTCGAAGACCAGGGCGGTGACTCCGGGGAGCCACAGCAGCTGATGCCCGGCGGAGGCGCGAAGGGTGCGGATGAAGTCGGGAGTAGCCATGAGGTCGACCCTAAGGGGCCGGTCAGGACACCCCGGCCCGTTTCGGGCAGCGTGCGACCGGAGTACGACTAGACGTCACCGGCGCGTCGCCCGCGCAGGCCGGCGCCGACGGCCCAGCCCAGTCCGCCCGCCGCGACCAGCACGAGGGCGATCTCCGGCAGCACGCCGAGCCGCGTGGCGGGGGTCAGCGAGGACCGCAGCGGTACCTTCTGCACCAGCGAGTCGGCCACGAACATGCCGGTCCGCTGGGTGATCCTCCCGTCCGGCATGATGAAGGCGCTGACGCCGCTGGTCACCGGCACGGCCACGGTCCGGCTGTGCTCGACGGCGCGGACGCGGGACATGGCGAGCTGCTGGTAGGTCATCTCGCTGCGGTCGAACGTCGCGTTGTTGCTCGGCACGGAGATCATCTGGGCGCCGTCGGTGACCTCGGAGCGCACGGCCCAGTCGAAGGCGGCCTCGTAGCAGGTGACCAGGCCGACCTTGGCGCCGTCCATGGAGAACACGCCGGGCTCGGTGCCCCGGCTGAAGTCCTGGCGCTGCATCGAGGTCCAGTTGCTGTTGATCGCCCCGATCAGCGAACGGAACGGCAGGTACTCGCCGAACGGCTGGATCTGGCGCTTGTCGTAGGTGTCGGTGGGGCCCTTCACCGGGTCCCACAGGATCTGCTCGTTGTACAGCTTGCCGTCCCGCTCGACGACGCCACCGACCGAGATGGGCACGCCGATGGCCTTGGCCGCCGTGTCGATCACGGTCCGGGCGTCGGGGTTGGCGAAGGGGTCGATGTCGGAGGAGTTCTCCGGCCAGAGCACGAAGTCGGGCCGCGCGGCCTTGCCGGCCTTGACCTCGGCGGCCAGGCGTTCCGTCTCGCGCGCGTGGTAGTCGAGCACGGCCCGCCGCTGGGCGTTGAACTCCAGGCCCGCGCGGGGCACGTTGCCCTGGATCACCGCGACCGCAACGGCAAGCTGCCGCCCGTGCTGCTGTTCCAGGCGACCGGCGACGCGGCCACTCCGTACCAGGGCGCCGTCACCATGCACCACCTGCTGGCCC
>NZ_JBEYZD010000080.1:0-41908 GCF_040645895.1 Streptomyces olindensis
GCCCGCCCCGCGCGCGCCCCCCGCCCCCCCCGCCCCCCCCCCGGCGGTACGTCTGTCACCCGGTCAGGCCGGGGGGCCGCGTGAGATCACAGGGGCGGAGGTCTACCGGTGACGGGGGCCCACCGGCGGCGGATGCGGGAGTTCGCAGCTCACCGCCGCGACCAGGTCACGCCCCACCCCAGCACCAGCCACAGACCCGCCACCCCGCACACCCCGCCCCAGCCGAAGTGGCTGAAGGCGGCGCCCGCGAGGGCCGAGGCGGCCGCGCCGCCCGCGAAACCGGCGACCACATAGGCGGTGTTGGCGGTGGCCGGCGTGGAGGTCGCGGTCAGGGCGAGCGTCTGGTTGGCGACGTGGGACGCGACCAGCGCCGCGTGGATCAGGACCGCGGCGGCGAACAGGGCGGCCGGCATCTGCCCGCCCAGCCAGAACAGCGGCACCGACACGGCGGCGAGCAGATACGCGGACCGCACGACCCGCGCCGCCCCGAACCGGTCCACCAGCCCGCCCGCCAGCGGCGCCACCGCGCTCGCCGTCAGCCCGAAGAGCCCGAACAGCCCGGCGGTCGCGGTGGACAGCCCGTACAC
Organism: Streptomyces olindensis; assembly: GCF_040645895.1. NCBI lineage: Bacteria > Bacillati > Actinomycetota > Actinomycetes > Kitasatosporales > Streptomycetaceae > Streptomyces > Streptomyces olindensis. Next base: position 588 of record NZ_JBEYZD010000080.1, read on the forward strand.
CGGCCCGGTCAGCAGCAGCGCGAGCGAGGTCCACAGCGCGCTCCACGCCCCGAACATCCCGGCCTGCCGCACGCACGCCCGCCACAGCTCCGGCGAGCGCCGCAGCACCGAGGGCAGCGCGGCCAGGCCCGCGAACAGCGGCCCTTCCCGCCGCCGCTGCGACGGCAGGACGACGGCGGTCGCGAGCCCCAGGACGAGGGTGAGCAGGGCAGCCCCCGCGAACACCCAGCGCCAGCCGAAGGCCTGCCCGGCCAGTCCGCCCAGCACCCGGGCCGCGACGATCCCGGTGAACAGACCGGCGATGACGGCCGCGACATGACGGGCCCGCCGGTCCGCGGGGGCGCGCTCGGCGACCAGCGGCACGAGCAGCTGCGGGATGACGGTCGCGGCCGAGGCGACGAACATGGCGACGGCGAGGGCCGCGGCGCCCGGGGCGGCCGCACTGGCGGCCAGCGAGAGCGCGGTGACGAGGGTGAGCCCCGCGACGAGCCGACGGCGGTTCGCGCTGTCGCCGAGCGGGGCGAAGAACAGCAGGCCGACCGCGTAGCCGAGCTGTGCGACCGAGGCGATCCAGGCGAGGGCCGAGGGCGCCGAGCCGAAGTCGCGGGCCATGAGGGAGAGCAGCGGCGCGGCGAGGTAGATGTTCGCGGCGGTCACCGCGCTGCAGACGGCGAGCAGTGTGAGGAAGAGACCGGGGGCGGGCGTGCGCTCCTGTCGCAAGGGGCCGGCAGGAGCCCGGCGGGACGTGGTCGTGGTCGCTGACGGCATGAGGGGAGGACTCCTTGGAGTCGGCTCTAGCAACTAACTGGTTGGTTGGACGACGGGGGAACAGTCTGGGCGCGCCCGCCATTCCCTGTCAACCAAACAGTTGGTTACCCGGCGCGCTACCCTCTCCCCATGGCAGCAAGGGACCCCGAGGCCACCAAGGCCCGGATCTTCGAGGCGGCGGTCGCCGAGTTCGCCCGGCACGGCATCGCCGGCGCCCGCATCGACCGCATCGCCGCCGAGGCGAAGGCCAACAAACAGCTCATCTACGCCTACTTCGGCAACAAGGCGGAGCTGTTCGCGATCGTCCTGGAGCGGAAGATGCTCCACCTCGCCGAGGCCGTCCCCGTCGACCCGGACGACCTCGAGAGCTGGATCGACCGCCTCATGGACTACCACGCCGCCCACCCGGAGCTGCTGCGCCTGCTCTTCTGGGAGGGCCTGGAGTACGGCAGCACGGAACTGCCCCACGAGTCCGACCGCCAGGAGCACTACCGCCGCAAGGTCGCCGCCCTCCAGGACGGCCAGGACCGGGGCGTCGTCACCGACGCGATCCCGGCGGCCGACCTGCTCTTCCTGCTGACCGCCCTCGCCAACTGGACCGCCGTCGTCCCGCAGATGCGGCGCATCCTGATCGGCGACGAGGACACCGACCGGGACCGCCTGCGCGCCTCGGTGAAGGAGGCGGCCCGCCGGCTGGCGGCCCGTTAGAGGAGGCTCGGCCCCTGCGGTCAGCGGTCCGCGCTAGTTGGTCCCGATCCGCGCCAGCAGTTCCACGATCCGGGTCTGCACCTCGGCGCTGGTGGACCGTTCCGCGAGGAAGAGCACCGTTTCTCCGGAGGCCAGCCGCGGCAGGTCGGCCTGGTCGACGGCGGCGGTGTAGACGACGAGCGGAGTGCGGTTGAGCTGCCCGTTCGCCCGCAGCCAGTCCACGATCCCGGCCTGCCGCCGATGCACCTGCAACAGGTCCATCACGACGAGGTTCGGCCGGAACTGCCCCGCCAGCGTCACCGCGTCCGCGTCGCTCGCGGCCCGCGCGACCTGCATCCCGCGCCGCTCCAGCGTCGCCGTCAGCGCCAGCGCGATCTCCGCGTGCTCCTCGATCAGCAGCACCCGCGGCGGGTGCTGCTCGCTGTCGCGCGGCGCCAGCGCCTTCAGCAGGACGGCCGGATCGGCACCGTAGGCCGCGTCCCGCGAGGCCTGCCCGAGCCCGGCCGTGACCAGCACCGGCACCTCGGCGGCCACGGCGGCCTGGCGCAGCGACTGCAGAGCCGTACGCGTGATCGGTCCGGTCAGCGGGTCGACGAACAGCGCGGCGGGGAAGGCCGCGATCTGTGCGTCCACCTCCTCACGCGAGTTCACGATCACCGGCCGGTACCCGCGGTCGCTCAGCGCCTGCGAGGTGCTGACGTCCGGCGCCGGCCACACCAGCAGCCGCCGCGGGTTGTCCAGCGGCTCCGGCGGCAGCTCGTCGTCCATCGGCTGCGGTCGCGGCGGATCGGCCACCTCGACGGCACCGCCCGGCCCGTCCAGCGGCTCGGGCCCCTCGGCGGCGTTCTCGTCCGGAGCGCCTATGGCGTACGACCGCCCGCCACCCTCGGTCAGCTGCGCGAGCCGGGACTGCCCGGCGAGGGACGGCTGCGCCGGGACCGGCGCGGGCACCGGCGCCTGAACCTGATTCTGGACCTGGGCCTGGACCGGCGCCTGCACCTGGCCGGGCCCCGGCGGGGGCGTCGGCTCGCCCGCCGGATGCGGCCGCGCGGCCTGCTCCGGACGGTGTGCCTGCTCCGGCCGTGCCCCCGGCTCCGGGCGGGACGTCTGTTCGGTACGCGCGGCCGGGTCGGGCGGCGTGCCGAGCTTGCGGCGCCGTCCCGACCCACCGGGCTGGTGCGGGGGAGGCGTCGCCGTGCCCGGCGCCTGCGCGGCCGGATGAGGGACGGCGGCCGACGCGGCCGGCTGCTGGACCTGTGCCGCCTGCCGGTTGAAGGGCACGCCCTGCCCCAGCGTCCGCACGCTGATGGCCCGCCCCTGCGTGGAGTTCGGATCGACGCCCGCGGCGGCCTCGGCGGGCAACGGCTGAGCCGCCCGCGGAGCACCCGCCGGGGGCAGCGGGGTGCCCGGGGCCGGGGTGTTCGACTGCGGGGCCTGCCGCGCTCCGTTCGGCGGTACGGCGACACCGGCTCCCGTGCTGTCGTCCGCGGCGGGCCAGGGCTGGGGGGCGGGGGTGCCGCCGGGCGGAGTCCCCTGACCCGGGGCGGCCTCCGCGGGCAGCGGCTGACCGGCGGAGGGCTGCTGCCCCGGCGCGGCGACGCCCTGCTGCGGCAGGGGCTGCGCGGCCTGGGGCTGCATCTGGGCCGGAGGCTGGACCGCCTGCCCCGGCAACGCCGCCTGCACACTGTGCCCGAGCCCACCCTGACCGGGAACGGCCACGGCCTGCGGAACGCCTTGCGGGGGTACGACGTCCTGCGCGCCTTGCGCGGGCACGGCGACACCTTGCGGGGGTACGACGCCCTGGGGCGGGACGGCAGTGCCCTGCGGCGGGGCCACGGCGCCGTTCGGCTGGGGGACGTGCCCCTGCGGGGCGTTCCCGGCGGGGACGTTCCCCTGGGGATGAACGGCGTTGCCCTGCGGCGGAACGGGCACGCCTTGCGGCGGCACGGCGTTGCCCTGCGGCGGCACGGCCGTGCCCGGCGCGGGCTGCTGCGCGGCCACTCCGGCCTGCGCGGGAACGGCCTGACCGGGAGTGCTCTGACCGGCTACGCCCTGACCGGGAACGGCCTGCGGCGCGGAAACCCCTTGGGGCGCGGCAACCCCCTGGGGCGCGGGAACCCCCTGCTCGGCCCCGGCGGGCACGGATCCAGGTGCTGCCGGTGCGGCCTGGTGGGCAGCCCCCGCCACCGGAGCCGGACGTCCGGCCCCCTGCGCGGGCGCACCGGGAACAGGGGCGCTGCCCGGTGCCTGTGCTCCGGCCGACCCGGCCACCCCGGTCGCCTGGGGCCCTTCGGCGGCCGGCTGCGGTGCCACGGCCCGTCGCCGACGACCCGTCGGCGCGGTGGTGGGATGCGGCTGCGGCGGGGTGTGATCGGCGGACTGGTCGTGCGGGACGGCGTCGTGCCGCCCCTCCTCGACGCCGTCGCCCAGGCCGCCGTCCACGGAACCCCCCGGCCCGGCAACCGCAACGGCCCCCTGGCCCTGCCCCGGCGCCTGGCCGGTCTGGCCGGCCGGAGCCTCCTGGTGGCCCGGCCCCGTCTGGTCGGCCTCGGCCGGCGGCAGCGCGAAGACCTGACGCGGCCCGGCGGCCTCCTGCTGCGCGGCCCGCTCATTGGCGGCGGCCAGCGCACGCCGCCGACGCCCTGTCGGCTGCGCGGCCTGCCCCTGACCGGAGTCGGCGGCACCAGCGGCGTCACCGGACTGCGGCGCGGGCAGCGCCGGCGGCAACGCGGCCTGCTCACCCGGTTCGCGCCGGGCCCGCCGCCCGGACGGCGCGGGCACGCCCTGCGGCGGGACGGTCCCGCCCAGCCCCGTACCCGAGGCGGCGGTCCCGGCCGCGTGCTCGGCGGCCGTGACGACGGCCCCCTCGGCGACACCCTGCACGGCACTCCCGACGGCGGCCGCACCGGCGTCCTCGGCGGGACGCCCGCGCCGCCGCCCGGTACCGCCGGACACGGCCCCGCCCTCGCCGGAGGCCTGGGCCGGGAGGGCGGCCGGTTCCCCGGCGGCCCGCCTCCGTCGCCGCCCGGTGGGCACGGCCACCTCGGCACCCGCACCGGCATCGGGACCCTCGGCACCCGCACCACCGGCCGCGTCACCCTCGGCACCCGGGTCATCCACGTCCAGGAAGGCATCGGTCGACGACCGCCGCGCCCGACGCCGCCCCCCGCCGGAGGCCTGTTCACCGGGGACAGCGAGAGCATCAGGGGCAGCGAGAGCACCAGGGGCAGCGGGAGCAGCAGGGGCATCGAGGGCAGCGGGAACCGCCACTTCGGCCGCCTGCGCGGTGACCGCCCCGGCTCCGCCCCCGATCGGCACTTCGAGGACGTACGCGCTCCCGCTCATCCCCGGCACGTCATGCGTCTGCAGCACACCGCCGTGCGCCCGGACGATCCCGCGCACGATCGGCTCGTGCACCGTGTCCCCGCCGGCGTACGGCCCGCGCACCTCGATACGGACGACCTCGCCGCGCTGCGCCGCCGCCACCACGACGGTGTTGTCCAGGTAACCGCCCGCCGAGACGGGCGTGTTGCCGGTCGCGTCGACCCCCGCCACGTCGGCGACGAGGTGCGCGAGGGCGGTCGCGAGCAGCCGGGGATCGACCTCGGCCTCGATGGGCGGCGCGTGCACGGCGAACTGCACCCGCCCGGGCCCGATGAGCTCGACGGCCCCGTCGACGCCCGCGGCGACGACGGCGTCCAGCATCACCTTCGTACGGGAGATGTCCTCGCTGCCCGCGTCGAGGCGCTGGTAGCCGAGGACGTTGTCGATCAGTGTCGTGATGCGCGAGTAGCCGGCCGACAGATGGTGGAGCACCTGGTTGGCCTCGGGCCACAGCTGCCCGGCGTCGTCGGCGGCGAGCGCGGCCAGTTCGCGGCGCAGCTCCTCCAGCGGCCCGCGCAGGGACCGCCCGAGCAGGGTCAGCAGCTGCTCGTGCCGGGCGGCGAGCGCCTCGTACCGGTCCTTCTCCCGCTCCCCGAGTGCGGCGTACCGCTCCTCACCGGCGGCGAGTTCCTCGGCGTGCCGCTCGTTCAGCTCCTCCAGCTCGGTGACGTGCTGCTGGCGCAGCGCGGTCAGCTCGGAGGCGTGCTCCTCGGCGACCCGCTCCAGCTCGTCGGCGTGCCGCTTCTCCGCCGCTTCCTTCTCCTCGACGACCGCGTCGTACGGCCGCCGGTCGGTGAAGGTCATGACGGCGCCGACGAGCTGGTCGCCGTCGCGCACGGGCGCGGTCGTCAGGTCGACCGGCACCTTCCCGCCGTCCTTGGCGTACAGCACCTGCCCGCGGACCCGGTGCTTGCGCCCGGAGCGCAGGGTGTCGGCGAGCGGCGACTCGTCGTACGGGAAGGGCGACCCGTCGCCGCGCGAGTGCAGCACGAGCGTGTGCAGCTCCCGCCCGCCGAGGTCGCTGGCCCGGTAACCCAGTATCTGGGCGGCGGCCGGATTGACGAGGACGATCCGCCCGTCGGTGTCGGTCCCGACGACGCCCTCGGCCGCGGCCCGCAGGATCATCTCGGTCTGCCGCTGCGAGCGCGCCAGCTCGGCCTCGGTGTCGACGGTGCCGGTGAGGTCCCGGACGACGAGCATGAGCAGCTCGTCACCGCTGTAGCCGTAACCGTCGTAGGCCTGCTGCCCGTTCTCCAGATTCGCACTGGTGACCTCGACGGGGAACTCCGTCCCGTCCGTCCTGCGCGCGATCATCCGGGTCGGCTTGGTCCGGGCATGCGGATCGAGGTGCTCCGGCCGCCGCATGGACCCCGGGATGAGCTTGGAGTCGAACTGCGGCAGCAGATCGAGCAGCCCGCGCCCCACCAGCGCGGTCCCCGGCGCCTCGAAGGCCTCCAGGGCGATGGTGTTGGCGTTGACGACCGTCCCGTTGGCATTGACCAGCACCAACGCGTCGGGGAGGGCGTCCAGTATGGCTGCGAGGCGAGCAGCGCCTCGGGATGGCCTGCTGCTCACGCGACGCTTCCTCCCTGTTACCGCACCTTGCCGACCGCTCGGGCCATCTTGCCAACCGGCCCGCGGCGTGTCACGCGAGGGAGTCTAAGGGCTGCGGTTGCGCTCGCGACGCCGGATGAGAGCGAGGTCGCACGAGGAAGTGACCCCGAACTGACGACCGAGTAAGCGGAAACGCCCGCCCTCCTGCGACGACGTCGCGGGACCTTCGCGGGACCTTTACGACGGCGGCGTTTCTGTACCTTTCGGCCGAGCTGGCGCGATCGGGGCGGAGTGTGGCGCAAACGGGGTGTGCGGGGGGTTGGCCCGGGGATGCGGGGGCGTGGATCCGGGGACGGGGGTCCGGCCCAGGTCCCCCGTCCCCGGCCCCAGACCCCCGCGCCTCCGGCCCCAGACCCCCGCGCGCCTTGTCTCAGGCCCGCGCGTCGCCGCCACCCATGTCCGGCAGGAGCGGCACGAGCCGGTCCCAGCGGGCGATCTGGCAGCCGTCGCGGCGGTCGTACGTGGCGTCGACCCGGCGTCCGGCCCAGGTGCCGGTGACGTGCGCGGTGGCGGGACCGCCGTACTGCATGGTGCAGAAGCCGCCTTCGGGTGCGGGCGAGAAGACGTCCTGCCCCCAGCGCGTGTCCCGCTCCAGGGCGGTGCAGGCTCCGCGCGGGTCGGGGTGGCTGCCGCCCTCGGGGGTGCAGTACAGCTCGTACGTCCCGTCGACCCCGCCGCCGGCGTTCCGCACGGTCACGGTGAGGTGATCACGGTCCGGACCGGCGCCGAGCCGGTGCGGGGACAGCGGGCCGGGTGCGTCGGCCCGGGCGTACGCGGCCGGGGACACCGAGGCCAGGGAGCCGGCGACGGCGACGGAGGTGGCGGCACCGACGAGGAGGCGCCGCAGGGCGGGGCGGGCAGTGGCCCGGGGGGTGGCACGCAACATGCCCTGCCTAACGCGGCACGGTCCCGGACGTTGCGCGGGGACGTCCACGCGCCGGGCCCGTGGGACGGCGCACGCCCGCGACAACGCCTTTGCCCTGCGCCCTTCCCGCCTAGTACCGTGGGGGTCGATTGGTGACAGCACGCTCGACTGTGTCATCATCGGCACGCACCGACTCGCGCTCGCGCGTGGGGATGTGCCTGGAGGCGTCGCCTAGTCCGGTCTATGGCGCCGCACTGCTAATGCGGTTTGGGCCTTAAAGCCCATCGAGGGTTCAAATCCCTCCGCCTCCGCACCCGATCACGAAGCCCCGGTCCCACCGACCGGGGCTTCGCTGTCGTTGCACCGGGGCCTCGCCGGCGTTACCCCGCGGCCACCCCCGTACGGTCGTTTCCGCAGGTCACAAGGGGTGTGGCTAACGGATTTCACATGGCGGCGGCAGTCATGTAATGTTCTTCCTGTCGCCGCGAGCGAGCCGGAAGGCCCGAGAGCGGCGAAAAAACAGAACAAGCACTCGTAGCTTAACGGATAGAGCATCTGACTACGGATCAGAAGGTTGCAGGTTCGAATCCTGCCGAGTGCACAGCAGACCAGAGGCCCTGTGGAGTGATCCACAGGGCCTCTGGCTTTTGTCTTGACGGCAGTGTTTGACGGCAACCGGGTGCGAGGCGGATTAGACCCCCTCGGTTCGGTCGTCCTGACATGCCGCCCCAGCACTCGCCGCTTGGCCCTGGGCACGGCGCGGCGACTCTGCTCGGGGCCGCTGTGACGCGTCTCTGCCCGTCTCCGCCGTCGCAGGTCCCTCCTCGTCAGCAGAGTGGCGCCGATCGGTCACCCCGACGTACAGGCCCCAGACAGCGGCCAGGGCCCCTGCCAGCAATCCCAGCTCCACAACAGTGCTCTTGACCCAAGCAAGCATTTCCATCAGCCAGGAGTACCGATCTGAGTCATCGGGCGCGGGAGCCGCTTCGGCAAGAGCCGTGACAGGTTTCTCGAACAGCACGGTGTTGGTGTCGCGGTAGTAGGCGGTCACCGTGAGGGCGAGAGCGACCTTTCCGGTGCGCTTGGCCGTCACCCTCCACATCCATGTGGCGCGGTCGCTCTTTGTCAGCACGTTCTGGCGCTCGGAGGAGATCGGAGTGCAGACCACGCCGGCTCCCGAGCACTGGAGTCGCACGCCGATCTGGGCACCGGCTCGGACCTCCGCGCTCGAGTCGCCGGACGGGGGCGTATGCCAATCGCCGATGACCCGGGCCCGGAACCACTGCGGTTTGCCCGCCACGAGTCCGAGTTTCTCGGCATCGGTGTAACCAAGATGCCCCTGAAAGAGCTGCTTGCGGGCGTCGCTTACGCCCTCCACGTACTCCCGCTGGCTGCCGTCAACTCCTACGCTCATGCAGGCTACGAACGAGAACATTCCGGCTGCCAAGAGCACGGCAAGCTTGAGTCTCACCAGCACGCGTCGCCACATGCGCCTCACATTCTCAGATCTTTCGGACAAGCGAGACGCAAGACAAACAGCTACTGCTTTCGGCTGAGCGAGGTGGAACGGTTGACGTCTAGATGGCTACGGGAACGCTTGGCGAACCATCCTCATCGTCCGGATCGTAGCCCTCACCGCGCAGGGCATCCCCGACGCGATCGAACGCCGAGCGCTGCGAGTCGAGCCGTACGAAGGTGTAGATGTCCATGGTCACGCGGATGGAGCTGTGGCCGAGGACTTCCATGATCATGCGGGCGTCGGCGCCCTGTTCGTGGAGCAGCGAGGCGCACGTGTGACGCAGGTCGTGAAAACGGACCCTGCGGACGCCGGCGCGGACGCACAGCACCTCGAAGGAGCGGTTCAGGTTGCGCGGCTCTATGGGGGTCCCGTTCTTCGTGGTGAAGACGAGGCCGTGGGCCGTCCCCTTCCAGTTGGCACCCGCCGCCTTCCGGTCGGCGATCTGCTGGGCGCGCTGAGCGCGGAGCGCTGTCACACACTCGGACGGCAGGGCGACGCGTCGGGCCGATCGCTGCGTCTTCGGTGCCACGATCAGCAGCTCGCCGCCGACCCGCTGTAGGGCTTGCCGGACGGTGAGGACGCCTTCGTGGAGATCCACGTCCGACCAGCGCAGCCCCAGCAGCTCACCGCGCCGCAGGCCGATGCGGACCGCAAGTTCGTACGCTGCCCACAGCCGGTTGTCTCGGGCCGCCGCCAGGAGCTGACGCCCCTCTTTGACCGTGAGCGGTTCTATCTCACGCTTCCTTCCCATGCTCAGCTCCACGTTCCGGGCCACGTTGCGGGGCAGTTCGTCCTCACGTACGGCGTGCTGGAGGGCGGCCCGCAGGATTACCAGCAAGAAGCGGACGGTCCGGTCCGAGGGAAGCTTCGAGCAGCACTTGCCTAGGGCGCAGCAGCGTCGCTTGTGCGCGGGCCGGTTCTCGTCCTTGCCCTGTGCGCAGCACTGGCAGGTGGCCGCCGTCTTGGTCAGGAAGGCCCGGATGTCGCGGGCGGTGAGCCGGGCCAGCTTCTTCCTGCCGAATTCGGGGGTGACGTAGTTGCGGACGAGTGATTCGTAGTTGACGTACGTGGTCCTGCGGACCTTGCCCTGGGCGACGTTCGTGAGCCAGTACGTCAGGTACTCGGCGATGGTCATCTTGCTGGTGGAGACCGGCAGGCCGTTCAGGGAGTCGGCCTTGAGCCTGGTCAGCTTCTCGTGAGCCTCGTCCCACGTCCTGCCGTAGACGCTGCGCCGCTTGTACCTGCCGTCCGTTGTCAGGACGTACGCACTGCCCTCCCAGCGGCCGTCCTTGCGCTGGTAGATGGTGCCCTCGTTGTTGGCGTTCTTCTTCGGCTTGGCCATCAGGCGGCTTCCTGCTCGGTTCGGAGGGATACATAGGCGTCCACGGCGGCTTCGCTGATGCGGCGGCAGCGGCCGATCTTGAAGGAGGCGAGTTCGCGGGAGCGGATCAGGTCGTGGACCTTCCAACGGCTGATGCCGAGACGCTCCGCGACCTGGTCCACGGTGAGCACGGCCGTCGTCATGCGGGCAGCAGTCCTTCCTGCTTGAGGCGTTGGGTGTGCGCGATGTCGTGGCGGATTTGGGCGGCGAGGAGTTCTTCGCCGGGGCGGTAGCCGCTGCTGAGGTAGGTCCACGAGGAGGTGGTGACGAGGGTGGTTTCGTCGGTGGTGGGGAGGCCGGCGCGGGCGGCGTCGGCTTGGGCGAGGCGCCAGGCGCGGCGTACGTCGCGGAGGGCGCCGAGGGTGGTGGAGTAGGCGCGGGACTTGGTGGAGAAGTGGCCGCGGAAGCCGAGCATGTGGGCCCACTTCCAGAGCTTGAGGTGGGCGAACTCCGGCAGGTGGCCGAGGTCCCATGCGGTGCGGATCATCTGCCGTACGTGCCGCTGGACGGGCAGAGACTTGATGGGTTCGGCTTGTCCGGTGCCGTCGCAGTCGGTGCACCGGTCATGGAAGCCGTCCGGGCCGCGTACGTAGCCGCGTCCGGCGCACGGGCGGCAGATCAGGGTGCGGTCTACGGTGCCCGCACCTTCGGCGTTCTTGGTGGCGTACTTGGCGACGTATCCGGCGACCTTGGCGTCTGTGTACTCGGCGACGCGGGCGTCGGTGAGTTCGCCGTCGCCCAGGGCGGTGATGGGGTCGACCTTGAAGCGGCGGCCCCAGGCGATGACGCGTTCGCCGATGGCGTCGGAGGTGACGGTGAGCCGTGCACGTTCTACGGCCAGACCCACGGCGGCGCTCAGGGCGTCGAAGGTGGCCCAGGGCGGGGGTGCGGTGGTGTGGCCGTCGGGTCCGTCGAAGCGGATCACGGCGTGGAAGTGGACCAGGCCGCGCTTCTGGTACTCGGCGACCTTGGCGAAGGAGACGCGCAGAGCGGCGTTGAGCGCCTTCTGGGTCATGCCGAGGTGTTCGGCCAGGGCGCGGCGGAGGTAGGTGGTGAAGCGTGCCCAGAGCTGTCCAGCGTGCGCGTTCCAGAGCACGGCGCCGGTGTAGTCGTACGTGGCCGGGTCCAGCGGCGTGCCGAGTTCCGGGGCGTCTTCGGTGTGGATCTCGCCGCAGGCGCAGGGACAGGGCTTGCCCGCCTTGTTGGTCTTGCGGTTGTGGACGGGGCCGAACGAGGGGGCGGTGAGGGTGACGAAGGCGCGGGGGTGGTCGCGGACGGTCTCGGCGACGTTCTTGCCGCCGGACAGTCCGGCCTTGATCAGGTGGTAGGTGTCGGCGGCGTAGACGCGGGAGCAGGCGGGGCAGCGGGAGGCGCGGCGGTTGCCGCATGTGGTCAGCAGGCGCCCGGTGGGTTCGTCTTCGGAGCGGTAGGAGCGGACCACTTCCTTGGTGGTCTGATCGGTGGTGATCGTCCAGCCGTGGAGGTTGACGGGGCTGGTGCAGCCGTGCAGGTGGCGGACCTGTTCGGTGACGCGGTCGAAGTCGTGGGTGTTGGCCAGTTCGATCAGGTCCCGCAGGCTGGGGCTGATCACGTGCCGTAGGTCGAGGGGGCGGCGCATGGGTGGCGGGGTCTCCCTTCTGGCGTGAGGGTGGGACCTGCGGGCAGCAGCGATTCAGTGCGCTCGGGCTGCTGCCCGCAGGGCATGACGGGTTGGGCCCAGGGGCGGGCAAGCGGTGGGAGGTGCCGGGAAGGCCGGCGGAGGGTGCGGTCCTACAGGGCGGAGTGGAGGGCGGTGGCCATGGGCAGGCCGATGCCGAGCCGCCTCTTGAGCTGAGCCGGAGTAATCGTTTCTCCGTGCTCGGCCTGGTGCGATGCGGCGATGGAGCGCGCTTCGGTCAGCAGCGGCTCAGGCACCTTGACCGCAGGCGCGGGAGCCGTAGCGGGAGCGGCCGGGTGGGGCTGCGAGGGAGCGGGCGCCGGATCGGGAGTGGCCGGGGGCCCGGGCATCGAGGCGGGTTCCGACTCGGTGGAGGCTGGGGCGGGCTCTTGGGCTGGTTCCGTCTCAGCACTGGTTGCCGGGGCGGTGGCTTCGGTGGCGACCGCGTGGAAGGAGCGCAGGAGTTGTGGTCCGACCGCTCCCCAGCCGAGGAGCAGCAGCGGGGCCACGGCGTCGACGGCAGCGCGGCCGTAGTGCCCGGCGACAACGGGTTCGGCGACGTTGAGGGCCAGTGTCAGCAGGCCGGAGACATGCATGAGGCGGTTGGCCGCCTTCATCTGGTCGGCCGGGACGCCGCGCAGGGAGAGGTAGCGCAGGGCCACCAGGAGTCCGACCACGGACAGGTCCACCATCGGGGCGATGAGCGGTGCGATCGGCGCGGGGACGCCCAGGCGCAGGGCCAGGGCCCAGACGTTGCCGAAGGAGAAGACGAACGCCAGCGCAGCGATGATGATCATCACGGCGGTGATGGTGCGCTGAGTGATCCGGTCCTCAGTCATGAGTGTTCACCTCCTTTCTTTCCGGGTGAAGCCACGAGGGAGAGCCGGGGCGAGTCAGGCCGCCATGGGCGGGATGGTGTCGCCCAGGCCGGACTTGCCGAGTTCGACGCCGGGGAGCTGGCCGGTGAGCAGGTCGGCCGGGTCGGCGGTGAGGTGGGCGGTCTCCTGTGCGATGGCGGCGCTGTCCTTGCCGGACACGTAGGGCGTGCGGATCCGGGTGAAGCCAGGCTGCGACTGGTGGTTCATGGAGGCGACGCCGACGTAGGCGCGGTCCTGGAGGTTGATCGGGTTCGCGTCCGGCCACTCTCGGATGTCCTCACCGAGTGCGGCGACGGCAGCTTCGGCGGTCTTCTGTGCGAAGGACAGGCCGATGGGGCACACGTCGCGGATGAACGTCGGGATGGCGTCACCGGTGGACTTCTGGGTCGCGAGGATGACGAGGATGCCCATGCTGCGGCCCTTCTTCACCAGGTCCTCAACGAGCCGGGCGTTCTCGGCGGCGAGCGCGGCGAGCTTCTTCGTCTTGGGGTCACTGCCCTTGTGGTCACGGAAGTAGGTGTGCGCCTCGTCGATGATCACAACGACGAGCGGCCACACGGCGGACGGGCCGACCTCCCACATGCTCTGCACCCCGAGAATGCGCTCAGCAGCAGAGACACGGGCGCGGCGCAGTTCCACCAGCCGCCGGAACAGGGCGTTGGCCTCTTCCAGATCGTCACCGACGAAGGCGAACATCCGCTTCACCAGGTGGGCGTAGTCCCCCTCCTGCGCGGTGGACACCTTGCCGTCGGCGCAGGCGAACTGAATCGCGGGCGAGGGCGCCCAGTCGCAGATCAGCCGGTTGATGAGCGAGGTCTTCCCAAAGCCAGGAAGGCCGGCCACGGTCACGCCGGGCACCTGCGTGAGGTCAACGGACACGGGCTGCGCGTACTCGTCCAAGCCCAGGTCCCACCGGGCGACCTCGTCCAGTTCCTCCCCAGTGGGATGGTGCTCGGTGGTGAACTTCAGCGGATCCAGTCGCACACCTCGAATGACCACCTCACCAGGCTTGTCCTGGGTGACCGCGACCCGCGTGCACCGCCATGCGTCTGCCAGGTGCGGGGCCGCCTTCTGGAACTGCTCCAGACCGACGCCGGGCAGGCAGCTTGCCCGTGCGATCACTCCATACGCGTCGTAGGAGACCTTCAGGGCCGGGACCAGGACGCGGGGCTTGATGGGCTTGCCGTCCGTGTTCGCCAGCGAGGCCATCGCGGTTGGTGTCTTGTCCGTGGCCGACAGCTTCAGCATCGGCGCGAGCCGCTTCCAGCCTCGCCGGATGCGGACGGCCTGCCGGATGGACTGCCGGGTCATGGCATCGGCGCGCACGTAGCGGACCACCCACACCACCGCCCACACGGCGAACACGGCGAGGCCGAGCAGCGCGACGAGCGGGGCCAGGCCGAACACCTCCTGCACAGACATTCATCGCTCCTTGGGGTTGTAGAGGAAGGCCGCGAGGGCCGATTCAAGGGCCGCCCAGTCATCGACAGCGGCCAGGCGGGGGTAGCCGTAGCCGACGAGCACGGCCGCCACCGAGTTGACGAGTGACTCGGTGAAGAGGGGGTCCGGCCCGGCGTGAGCCAGCGGGTAGCTGCGCTCAGCGCCGAACCGGAATTCAGGGCCGCTCACGCTGCGTCAGCGGCCGGAGCAGCACCGCCGACCAGGTCAAGGCGATCGGCCCGGTAGGCGATGCCGTCCATGAGCTGACCGTTGAAGATCCGGGCCCACGGGGTGGCGAACAGCTCCACCGGCATGACCGGCAGCCCCGGCTTGAGGCCGTTGGGGAGACCGGTCTCCGGAACGGTGATCTTCAGCGCCTCGGCGCGGTCCTCCTCCATGAAGAAGAGGGTGACCGTCATCAACTTCGCGCCGGTCTCACGGTCGGTCGCGAACTGGGTCTTCTCCGCGTCCGCGTACTTCGGCACCGGCAGGGTGCCGACCATGAACGACGCGGTGGGGAGCAGACCAACACGGATACGGGCCATGGGTGTTACGTCCTTTCGGTAGGTGCTCCGCCGGGTGGCGGGGCGTGATCAACAGTGCACTACGTCCAGCAGGTGCGTCAAGCGCCTAGCGCACATCGGACATGGCGCGAGCTAGCTCAGTGAGGTCAAGGGTGTGTGCATCAGGGTCTTACTGCGCGAGGTGGGCTAGGCCCGCTACCCTCGGGATATGAAGCTGCCCAAGGATTCCGACACGCCGCCGTACCGTCTGGTCGCCGAGGAGCTGCGGCGGCAGATTCGTTCCGGGCGGCTTAAGCCGGGCGAGCGGGTCCCTTCGTCGCGCGCCCTCGAAGCGACCTACGAAATCGCGAACATGACCGCGCGGTCTGCGCTGCGCGTGCTGCGCGATGAAGGGCTGATCTACTCAATGCCGGGGCGGGGCAACTTCGTCGCCGATCCAGTGCCCTCAGAGGCCGACCCGAAGGCCGGCACTCCCGAGGCGGCAAGCCGTGAGCGAATGCCCACACCGGAATACATCGAGCTGTCCGAACGGCTGGACGCCATAAACGCCAGGCTCGACAGCCTGTTGCAGGTTTTCCAGCAACTCGGCGGTGCTACCGGACCGAAGAAGTAGCGGCACCCTTTTCGGCGATCTTACGCACCAGCTCTTCCAGTCGCGTCACCTTTGCTTCCACCTCCTTGAGTCGCGCCGCGATGCGTGCTGCCTCGTGCTCGTTCATGTCCACCCGTTCGTTGCTGTGCCGTTGTTCGTGCTGCGTTCAGGCAATCGCCGGGGCCTTGCCCGAAGGCTTGCCCAGCGGTCGTCCACGGCCGGATCGAGGCTTGCCTGTACCGCCCGGCAAGCCGTCATCGCGGCTGGTGAGACAGGTCTACCTGCAAGACCGGACACGTACGAGGCGTTCAGAGCTGAGCTCCCGCAGGGCGGGTAGAAACCGTCACTCGGATTCCCGCGCATCCCTCTAGGTGGGATTTCGAGCCTCCCTGCGCTCACGTCGCTCGCCCTTCCAGTCGTCGGCTGGGACATCCAATAGTCCGGAGAATCGCCGGTTTGGCTAACCGGCGATGTGCTGCTATGTTCCGCCGCTCGCTCATCGCGGTTCACCTATAGGGGTGCAGAAATCCGCATCGGTGTGACCCGCATTCCTGTGATCCACGCCACTCCTCGGCCTCTGGCTTCGGGCTCCTGCGGACCCGGTATTCGTCTGCTGCAGGTGTCGAGAGCCCCGTATTGGTGTGACACCTCCTTCTGTGACTTGGGCCACTCGCTCTGAAGCGGCCTGCTCATTGGCCATCGCGAGAACTATGCGACCTCCAGCCTGTGGATAAATTCCGGCGACCACCGGAACAAATGGACAGTAATACGGCAATACAAGGTCATAGCGGCAGTGAAGTTGTGGAGCGGATGGGAAAGCGGGGGCGGTGCATGGCCCTGCGACCGGTCACGGGCCGAGGGCGCCGGAGCTGTGCAGAGTTTCTTTACTGGATCAAGGCGGCCCGCCTACGGCGGGCCGCGCGCGCTGGCGGCCCGTGGCCGCCGCCGCTCCTTGTCTCCGCCACCGCTCCGGCGGCCCCCCGCCACTCAGCGCGCAGCATCGCCAAGGCGGACAGCCAGACCAGGAAGCAAGCCGACCAGTCCGAGCACCAGGACCAGGCCGACACCGACCAAGCACGACCACGACCCCCAACGGCCCACGGCTCACGGCCGCATGGCCCGCAGAACCGCACTCCCTGACCACAGTCGTGTCGGCAACGCCCCGGCCGGATCGAGGCGCGGTCCGTGACGTTAGGAGGAAGCGTGGCTGAGGGCGGTACGGGGTTGCTGGAGACACACGTGGCAGGTGATCGTTCGGCTCGCCCACCGTCGTGGCTGACTTTCGGTGGCTCAGGTCAAAGCCCTTCTCGTTCGAGAACGTGCAGCCAGGGGCAGATCCTGCACCCGTACCCGAGCACGCCAACTGCCCCGGCTACCATCGGCACCGGGGTCCTGATCAGGGCTTCCATGACCGGACCACCCGGAATGCTGTCCAGGCTGAGGGTGGTCCGGTCTCTAGTTGTTGGTCTTGACTCTGCGAGCGATGTCAGGAGAACTGGGTCTCAGAGGCAGCTCAAGGCCTTACCCACCTCGTAGATGGTCGGCCGGTCTTCGGGAGCGTGGCTGAGCATCGCTTCGATCAACTCGCCCAGCTCACCGGGCGCCTTCACGCGGCGTCGTCTGCCGTTGGCCACGGCCTCTCTTTGGACAGGGCGTGGAGCATCGTCCGGGTACTCGACGGCCCGCCAGCCTGTGGCCGAGATGAGCAGGGAGGCGCCGAGAGCGTAGATGTCGGCTTCCGGCGTGGGCTCGGCTTCACCCGTGGCGAGCACGCTGCGGGAGATCTCCGGCGCTTCGTAGTGGACGAGGCAGCCGCGGAACGAGAAGTCGTAGCACGCAGGGACGTGTCCACCTCGGGCAAGGGCGAGGTCGATGAGATGCGTCCGCTCCGGGCCGACAATGAAGTGGGCGGGCTGCACGTCGCCGTGGGCCCAGCCCTTGGCATGCAGTTCGGCCAACGCCTCCACGCAGCCCAGCGCCACGCTCGCATGCGGTGCGATGGACGAGCCTTCGCTACGGCAGGGTTCCCAGAGCCGGTACAGGTCCGGCCCTTCGTGCCACGGCTGGAAGTTCCACGTTCCGCGCTCCCACTCGCCGTAGGCGAAGTCGTCGAAGCCGAGGCGATGCAGCACAGCCCCTTCGCGTGCGGGCGCCAGGGCGGTCCAGGGCTGGGCGGGCCAGTCGGCTGTGGCCTCGATCGGGGAGCCGACCTTCACGGCGTAGTGGCCTCGATGGCTCTCCACTTCCCAGACCACGGAGCCCCGCCGGTTCACGACCAGGCGTTGAGACGTGGGCATGAGGGCATCGCGCACCACGATCGGCAGTTCAGAGGGTGACCCGGACAACGTTCGTTCTCCTTCCGGGCGAGCGCGGCCGACCACGAGTCGAGGCCGGCCGCCTCGCTGCTGTCGTGTTGCTACGCCTGACCGTACGGTCGGCCGCAGTCCGCGTCGCACTGCGCGAGGTTGGTGCCGTCCACGGTCCACAGGTCGTCGAAGACCATGAACCCGGCCGCCTTCATGGCACGCGCCGAAGCGGCGACCTCATGCGGGTCGCGGGCCCCGCCACCGGGCTTCGGGTTGTGGTGCAGGAAGCGGCCCGCATACCGCTCACACAGATCGGCGTAGTCCTTCGTGTGCAGGATGAGCGCGTGCAGGCCGAGGTCCACGTCGTCCGACGGGACCATGGGGACGGTCGCGGTGGACGCGGTGACCATGAAGGCGACCGCCTGGTCTGCGATCCGCTCGGCACGCTCGGGTGACTGCCCGTTGTGGGTGACCACGAAGTGGGCGAGGCTGTGGAACAGCTCTTCGCCAGCCACCGAGCGGCCGGTCTTCTGGTCGTTCGCCGTTGCCGTCATGCGAGGACTCCTTCTGGGTAATGGAGCGCGGCACTTACGGGTTTGGAGGCCGCCCCGGACGGGGGTGGGGGAACCAGGGAGTGAGCACCCATCCGGGGCGGCCGGTCTACTGGCCGACAGCGAGAGCCATGCCGATCACCAGGCCGCACGACCCGCTGATCATGATGATGAAAAGGACTCCTGCGTATCGGCCGATGGCGCGCATCACAGCCCAACCCTGCTGTTGACGTTCTTGATGGCCAGGCGTGCGCTCAGTTCCTCCCGAGCACTCAGCGGCACCACCTTGTCCGGCATGGCGTCCCACTCCCGGCCGCCGCCGACCGGCCGTATCTGCACACGACCGCCGAGCTCACCCATGACGACGCCGATACGTTTCCTGGCGGTGTCCTTCGCCAGTTCGCCGATGCCTGGTCTGGTCTGCTGGTTGCTCGCCATGCAAGGAGCATCGCGACCTGAGGCCACCCCCTAAAAGGTCAGGCTGATTACCCAACTTGGGTAACATCGCGGCAAGTAGAGAACCAGCGACGTTGCGTAGCCCTCGCAGTTTGGGAGCTTGCCGATGCCCGACCCGGACCAGCCGCAGGAACTGCCTGCCAGGCTGCTCACCGATCCCGAGATGATCGAGGCGTGTCGGGTCCGGGACTTCGCCAGAGTCTTCCGGCTGGTCAAGGTCAGGGCGGGGATCTACCCGTCGATGATCGCCCGGCGTTGTGACCTCACTCCGAGCCGTGTGGGCGAAGTCATCGCAGGCCGACGCCACTTGCAGCACATGGATGTCATCGAGCGGATCTCCGACGGCTTGCGCATCCCGGGGGGCATGCTCGGGCTTGCCCGCCGAGCGTGGGAGACGCCTCAGGCTCTGGTGGTCGACGAGCGCGAAGCGCCTCAGGTGCAGGAACCCGAGCAGCAGGCCCCCGCGTCCTTGCCGGGCCCTGATGTGGACAGCATCTTGGCCCTGGCCACGCGAACGAGCCTGAACACGGCCACGCTTGAAGCTTTCCGCTCCTCCATCGAGGACTACTGGCGACGAGACGACCAGCATGGCGGAGAAGCACTGAGGCCGGCCATCGTGGGCCAGCTCCGTTATGTCGTCGGGCTCTTGAAGGAGCGTCGACCGCCGTCCATCCAGAACGGCCTGTACGGCATCGCGGCCGAGCTGGCGCGCCTGACGGGCTGGACCTACTTCGACGCCCGCCAGTACAACCAGGCCCGCGCGTACTTCACCGAGGCCCTGCAACTGGCGAAGGAGATCGACGACCGGCAGTTCATGGCCAACGTCCTCGCCTGCATGAGCTTGCAGGCGACCTATCAGGACAAGCCCGCGGACTCGTTGGCGCTCGTGACTGCCGCCCAGGACCAGGCCCGCTCAGCGATCGGCAGCACTCCGCGCGTCATGTCGATGCTGTCCATGCGGGAAGCCTTCGCCCATGCCACTCTCGGCAACCACGGTGACACTCACCGGGCGATCAGGGAGGCGCACAGCCAGTTCGAGCAGATCGGGGCGAGCGATCCGGACCCCACATGGGTGACCTACTTCGACGAGCCGAAGCTCATCGTGGACACGGGCATCGCCCATGGCCGCCTGGGCGAAGCGGCGACCGCCGAACCCTTGATCGCAGATGCCCTGCGGAGGGAGGACCGAACCAACCAACGAGGCCGTGCGTTCCACTCGTTCTGGCTGGCTCGGACGCAGCTGGACCAAGGCAAGCTCGACCAGGCGTGCCACACCGCCACACAGGCACTGGAGCCCGCGTCGGCAGTGGCCTCTGAGCGGGTGTCGGGGCATCTGCGGGAGTTCTACGACCAGTTGGCGCCGCACAGGCAGGAGCCCGTAGCCCTGGCCTTTGAGGCGCGGCTACGGGAGCTCCTTCCGCCGGTCAGCGGATCGCTTCGTCCATGAGCAGGTAGAGCAGGCCGACGAGCGAGCCGCTACTCACGATTTCACGGCGGTCTATCATCCCGCGCACCTCTGAAAGTGGGATCCACTCGATGCGGTCGGATTCGTTCTTCTCCGTGGGCGGCCCGGCGTAGGTGGCGCCGTCGATGCGGAAGACGTGGTGCTGTGAGTCGGTGATGCCGTTCGCCGGCTCGGCGTAAATCAGGGGCTTGATGGGGCCGGGGCGCCAGCCGGTCTCTTCCAGGACTTCGCGGGCTGCTGCTTCCTCCGGGGTCTCGCCCTCCTCGACCAGGCCCATGGGCAGCTCCCAGGCCCAGGAGTCCGTGATGAAGCGGTGCCGCCACATCATCAGGACCTCTTGGCGGTCATTGACCACGGCGGCGACGGCCAGGTGCCGGAGACGGACGACGTGGTACTCCCACCTGCGTCCGTCAGGCTGCTGGACGTCGACCAGACACAGATTCACCCACTTGTTCGTGTAGACCTGTCGCTCACCGTGGGTCTTCCACTCCATACCTGCGGCCCCTCTCGATCGGTCTCCAGGATCGCAGACCGATCGAGAGCCGGGTGCATGTTCCCCTCTTTTCGCGTCACCTTGACGAGATGTGCCGCCAGGCCCCTCGGTCGCTCCGGCCAGGACTGAGCACCGGGCGGACACATCTACGAGCGACGGCGGGGGGCTTCGCGGAGTCCTTAGCTTGGGAAGCGCGGCTGCTCTGACTGATCGTTTCAGGAAGAGATCCATCAAGAGGGACTCGAAGGCTGAAGGCAGGTGCCGCTGGCCTGCCGCGTGGTAGGCATGAGCGGTGATTGGTCGCCTCCCGCTCGATGAGCAGCTCGCTGCCCTGAGGTCTGTGCTGTCCCGCAACGAAGTGCTGGTGGAGGTGTTGGACCGCACGGCTCGATTGGGGTTGTCGGGCTGGTACCTGACGGCAGGCTGCCTGTTCCAGACCGTCTGGAACGTGGTCACGGACAGGCACCCCACCAGCGGGATCAAGGACTACGACGTCTTCTACTTCGACGATCACGACCTGTCGTGGGAGGCAGAGGACGCTGTGATCAAAGCCGCCGACGATGCCTTCGCCGGTTTGCCAGCTGAGGTCGAGGTCCGCAACGAGGCCCGTGTCCACCTCTGGTACGAGCAGAAGTTCGGCGTCGCGTGCGCTCCCTACACCTCCACCGAGGCCGCCATAGACAGCTTCGCCGCTACCACCTGCTGCTTGGGCGTTCGCCTGGAACGGGACGGGCAGTGGCGTGTCTATGCACCGCATGGGCTTGCCGATGTGTTCAATCTCGTCGTCCGGCCCAATCCAGTACTTGCTCCGCGCGAGGTGTACGAGACCAAAACG
The DNA here is from genome assembly GCF_040645895.1 of Streptomyces olindensis. Taxonomy (NCBI): domain Bacteria; kingdom Bacillati; phylum Actinomycetota; class Actinomycetes; order Kitasatosporales; family Streptomycetaceae; genus Streptomyces; species Streptomyces olindensis. The sequence continues at coordinate 22,024 of NZ_JBEYZD010000080.1, forward strand.
GCCCGCTGGCGGCAGCAGTGGCCCGAGCTGACCGTGCTCGACTGGCCTTCAGAGCCCACTCCCCCCGCAGGCAGTCGCTGAGCATCAGCACGGCCGCCTTGGACGTGGTGACGGCAACCCTGACGGCAACGACGGCACACAGCGACCGTTAACCCCGACCCTTAGCGATCCACTGGGAGGAAGGTGGAGCACCCGCCCAACCGCCTGCCCGATCCTACGGATCAGAAGGTTGCAGGTTCGAATCCTGCCGAGTGCACAGCACGTCAGAGGCCCTGTGGATCACTCCACAGGGCCTCTGGTGTATGTCTACGCGAGCTGGGTTTCCGCGGAGCGGCCGGCCCTGAGGTGGCTCTCCAGCGGATGCACGAAGCTGACCTCCGTCCAGTCCTTGGCGAAGCCGCCTTCGGGGATGACGTGGACGTCGGCGATGTTGTTGTCGTCGTCGACGGAGGTCACGACGCCGCGTCCTTTGGACCTGCCGTAGAAGAGGATGCGGTCGTCGCTGAGGCCGGTGACCGAGGTCCAGTCCTTGGCGAAGCTGCCCTCGGGAAAGACGCGTACGTCTCCCATGCTGTTGTTGTCGTCGATGAAAGAGACGACGCCGCGGCCCTTGGAGGCGCCGTAGAACAGAATGCGGTCGCCGCTGAGCCCGGTGACCGCCGTCCAGTCGCGGGCGAAGCTGCCTTCGGGGAAGACGCGTACGTCTCCCAGGTTGTTGTTGTCGTCGATGGCGGCGATGACGCCACGGCCCTTGGCCGCGGCGTAGAACAGGATGCGATCGCCGCTCAGGGCGGTGACCGCCGTCCAGTCCCGGGCGAAGCTGCCCTCGGGGATGACGTGCAGGTCCGCCATGTTGTTGTCGTCATCGATGGAGGAGACGACGCCGCGGCCCTTGGAGGCGCTGTAGAACAGCATGCGGTCGCCGCTGAGCCCGGTGACCGCCGTCCAGTCGCGGGCGAAGCTGCCCTCGGGGAAGACGCGGACGTCCCCCATGGTGTTGTCGTCATCGATGGAAGAGATGACACCGCGCCCCTTGGACGCGCTGTAGAAAAGAATGCGCTCTGACATCGTCGCGCCTCTCCGGCCTGGGTCCGCGTCTCATCACGACGCGAAATGGAATTCCCCCCGAATTTCCCCTGCACAACGCTACGCTCACTCGATCGGCCCTGCATCCCGAAAAAGAATTCAATTATTGACCGCGAAACGTCCAAGTATTTCTGCCGCAATTGCGCGAGTCGGCCGGACGGTGGTGAGGTCCTCGCCGGGCGGCTCCCTGCCGAGGGCGGCGGATGTGGACGGCCGCAGCGCGCCGGGGGCGAGTGGGCGCATACTGGGTGCGATGACAAAGCCTCCTGCGCAGAAGCGTCATTTGCCTACCAGCCCCTTCAAGGCTCCGGTCGTGCCGGCTCCCAAGCACTTCGCCGTGGGTGACCAGGTCACGCACGACATGTACGGCCTCGGCCGGGTGATCGGCATCGAGGACGGGATCGCGGCGCTCGTCGACTTCGGGTCGGCGTCCCGGCGGATCCTGAGCCCGTACGCCAAGATGACCAAGCTGTAGGACCGCTGTGCCCGGTCACGGCACATAAGGCCCCTCTCCTGGGGGGCCTGCTACGAAAGAGAGACTCCCATCGAACCGACTTCGCTGTTCTCCGCTCCGGAAGGGCAACCCAGCCGTTCCGCCGCCGCATCGCCGCCACCGGCGACGAACCCCTTCCAGGCCCCGGACTACGGGGAGGACGAGACCTTCCCGCTCGAGGACGGGGACGCCGGGGGCGCCGGGTACGCCGGGGAGCCCGCTCCGCGGCGGCGTTCGGCGCGGTCCAAGGCCGCTTAGTTCCCCGGGCGCGCACAGATCAGAAGTGAGCAGAGGCTCTGTGGATCCCTCCACGGAGCCTCTGGCATGTGCTCGCCGTCAGCACTCGGCTCGCGGTTCCGGTTCAGTCGGTGCGGCAGTGTTCTTCCAGGTAGTCGGCCGCCAGGGTGCTCGCGCGGCTGAACCAGTCGTGGAGGACCGCGATCTCGTCAGGGGTGTAGTCGGCGAAGAGTCGGGTGAGGCGGGCGTAGTACGGCTCGTAGACCTCGCGGACGCGGGCGACGGCCTCCGGCCGGGCGGCCACGCGGACCCGGCGGCGGTCGGTCGGGTCGGGGCGGCGGGTGATGTAGCCGGCGCGCTCCAGACGGTCGAGGATCCCGGTGACCGCGCCCGTGGTGACGTGGACCCGCGCGGCCAGGTCGCCGGCCGTGGGAAGGTTCTCCCCGGCCTCCAGAACGTAGGCGAAGCAGGTGAGGTCGGTCACACTCAGGCCCACCTGCTGGGCGATCTCGTGCTGTCCGACCAGGTGGGTCGCGATGAGGTGGTCCATCGCCGAGAGCGCCTGCTCCGGTGTGGCGGCCGGGCGCGGCTTCGCTTGCATTCCCAATTCCCTTAGTTCGTGAGATGTTTGGGCCATCAATGGCTTAGTGGTGAGGGGTTCGGGTGTGCTCTTGTCTTCCCGGGTCCCTGGGCGAGGGGACGGCACGTGAGCGCACATCAGTATGACCACGGGCACACGGTCGCGGGGTGGGTCGGATGCGGGATCGCCAGCGTGGGCGCCGGTGTGGCCGGGCTGGGCGTCGTCACGGTCTCGGGCCTGTTGATCGTCGGCGGGATCGCGATCGGGGTCGTGAGTCTCCTGGTCACCTGGGCGCTGCATCTCGCCGGGTGGGGGAAGGGGCCCGGCCTGCGGCCCCGGGACGAGTGGAGCTGGCGCGTGCGGGACTCGGCGGCGCCGGGTGGGCACGAGGAGTGCCTGGGGTGCCGGCTGGCCGGGCGAGGGCGGCGGGGTCCCGGGCGCTCGGCGGACCTGACCATGCCCGCCCAGCGGGACGGGGAGCAGGAGACCGCCGCTGCCGTGGGGGCCGATTCCGCGCGGTGAGGTCTGTCCTCGTCGGCTGCTCAGATACGTCTCCGGCCGCGCCCGTTGTCAGTGGTGCCCCCTACTCTCGGCAGAGATGGCACAGGCATGGAAGTGCTCGGGGCTGCGGTGGTCGGCGGACGGTCCCGTGCTGCTCTGGGACGGCGGGCGGCGCACCGCGCTGACCTGGGGGAAGCGCGTGGCCTTCGCGGTCGCGGAAGGGGGCGTGCGGACGTGTGTGGGGGCCCGGGGGCATCCGTGCCCGGCGGGGGCGGCCGTGTCGGCGCGGAGTACGGGGGCGCGGTGCGAGGAGTGTGCGCGGCTGGACCGGGCGCACTCCGTGGCGGCGGACACCCTCGCGGACGATCCGCGGCCGTACCACGTGTATCTGGCGTGGTTCGGCCCCGGCATGGTCAAGGTCGGCATCACGGCGGAGGAGCGGGGCTCCGCGCGGCTGCTCGAGCAGGGGGCCGTCTGCTTCAGCTGGCTGGGAGTCGGTCCTCTCATGGCGGCTCGGCGTACGGAGGAGCTGCTGCGGGCCGCCCTGCGCGTGCCCGACCGGATTCCGTACGCCGAGAAACGGGTGGTGCGGGCCGGGCTGCCCGCGGCTGCCGCCGACCGGGCCGCCGAGATCACCGCGCTGCACGCGCGGGCCGTGGCGCTCCCCGCCTGGCCGGAGTCGCTCGCCCGGGAGCCGCTGCGGGTCGTCGACCACGTCGACGCGTTCGGGCTCGCGGGGCTGCCCGCCGCCGTCGGGGAGGTGAGCGGGCTCGTCGCCGGGGGCGTGGTCAGCGGGGAGCTGGTCGCTGCCGCCGGGCCCGATCTGCATCTGGCGACCGGGGGCGGTGTCGTCGTGCTGGACACGCGGCTGATGACGGGGTGGGGGCTGGTCCCCGCCACCGGGGCTGAACCGACGGTTCCGGTACGGGCGTTCCGAGACGCGGCGGGGGTCCAGGACGGCTTGTTCTGACGCGGGCCGTCCGGTCGTCCGGTCGCTCCGGCCCGTCCAGCCGGTCCGTCCCAGCGGGCCCACAGCCTCCCCATCGGGCCTCACAGGAACGAACCCGGCGCTCACCACGCCGGATCCCGGTGTACCCAGGAGTTCCCTGAGAGGCGCCTGTGCGTTTCTCAGGGAAATCACAGGTTGCCGAAAGGGCGCTCTCAGAGGGCCTCGACATCGTGTTCACATGACCACGACCTCGCCCCAGGGGCGCACCGAACTGCTGAGGCCGGACGGGAGCCCCGTCCGAGTGCTTGTGGTGGACGACGAGATGTCGATCACCGAGCTGCTGTCCATGGCCCTCCGCTACGAGGGATGGCAGATCCGCAGTGCCGGAGACGGCACGGGCGCGATCCAGACCGCGCGTGACTTCCGGCCCGACGCCGTCGTCCTCGACATGATGCTGCCGGACATGGACGGGCTGACCGTGCTCGGGCGGCTGCGCCGCGAGCTGCCGGACGTGCCCGTGCTGTTCCTGACCGCCAAGGACGCCGTCGAGGACCGTATCGCCGGGCTCACGGCGGGCGGGGACGACTACGTCACCAAGCCGTTCAGCCTGGAGGAGGTCGTCGCGCGGCTGCGGGGGCTCATCCGGCGGTCGGGCGCGGCCGACCGGCGCTCCGACTCCATGCTGGTCGTCGGCGACCTCACCCTCGACGAGGACAGCCACGAGGTCAGCCGGGGCGGCGAGAACATCCACCTGACCGCGACCGAGTTCGAGCTGCTGCGGTTCCTGATGCGCAACCCCCGGCGTGTGCTGAGCAAGGCGCAGATCCTCGACCGGGTGTGGTCCTACGACTTCGGCGGGCAGGCCAACGTCGTCGAGCTGTACATCTCCTACCTGCGGCGGAAGATCGACGCCGGGCGGGAGCCGATGATCCACACGCGGCGGGGTGCCGGTTACCTGATCAAGCCGGCGGCCTCATGAGCGGGCGGCGACGGCCGAGTACGCAGCGGAGAGCGGGCAGGCTGTCGCGAGCGGGCAAGCCGCGCACGCTGCGGACCCGGCTCGTCGTCGCGTCCGTGGTGCTGATTGCCGTCGTGTGCGCGGTGATCGGGACCGTGACGACCCTCGCCCTCAGGTCCCACCTGTACGACCAGTTGGACGGGCAGCTCCACGAGGCCGCGTCCCGGGCGTCGATGAGCCCGCCCAAGGAGCCCGGCGGGGACGGGTCGGCCGACCAGCCGGCGCAGAAGAAGGAGTTCACCCTCGCCGACTTCGTCACCAGGGGCCCGCAGCCGAGCGGGACGATCGCCGCCAAGCTGGAGGGCGGCCGGATCACGGACTCCGCGCGCGGCGTGAAGTCCGAGGACAACTACCAGATGACCGCGAAGTCGCTCAGCCCCGCGCAGAGCGCCGCGCTGTCCTCCGTCCCGCAGACCGACGGAACCGTGCGGACCGTGGACCTCCCCGGCCTCGGCGAGTACCGGGTCGAGTACAAGACCGGTGACAAGGGCAGCTACTACGTCGCCGTCCCGACCACGGACGTCACCAACACCATCAACACCCTCATCCTGGTGGAGATCAGCGTCACCGGCGCCGGTCTCGCCGCCGCCGGACTCGCCGGTTCCGTGCTGGTCGGCGTAGCCACCCGCCCCCTGCGCCGAGTCGCCGCCACCGCCACCCGGGTCTCCGAACTCCCCCTGCACACCGGCGAGGTGAACCTCAGCGAGCGCGTGCCCGACTCGGAGACCGACCCGCACACCGAGGTCGGGCAGGTCGGTGCCGCGCTGAACCGGATGCTCGACCACGTCCACGGGGCGCTGCACGCACGGCAGCAGAGCGAGACACGGGTACGGCAGTTCGTCGCCGACGCCAGTCACGAGCTCAGGACGCCCCTCGCCTCCATCCGCGGCTACGCCGAACTCACCCGGCGCGGCCGGGAACAGGTCGGGCCCGACACCCGGCACGCCCTCGGCCGCATCGAGTCCGAGGCCGGCCGGATGACGCTGCTCGTGGAGGACCTGCTGCTGCTCGCCCGGCTGGACGCGGGGCGGCCGCTGCAGTTCGAGCAGACCGATCTCGTGCCGCTGGTCGTGGACACCGTCAGCGACGCCCGTGCCGCCGGCCCGGACCACAACTGGCGGCTGGACCTGCCCGACGAGCCCGCGCTCGTCTCCGCGGACGCGGCCCGGCTGCAACAGGTCCTCGTCAACCTGCTCGGCAACGCCCGCAACCACACGCCCCCCGGGACGACCGTCACCGCGCGGGTGCAGCGGCGCGGCACCTGGCTGTGCGTCGACGTCGAGGACAACGGGCAGGGCATCCCGGCCGAGTTGCTGCCGCACGTCTTCGAACGGTTCGCGCGGGGCGACTCCGCACGCTCCCGCGCCACCGGCTCGACCGGCCTCGGCCTCGCCATCGTGCAGGCCGTGGCGACCGCGCACGGCGGTGCCGTGACCGTCGACAGCGTGCCCGGGCGGACCGTGTTCACCGTGCACCTGCCCGCGCTGCCGCCCCAGCCGCAGCGGGAAATGAGCTGGCAACAGCACTCACAGGCACGCCACAGCGTCACCACATGGGCACAACAGGGCGCCTGACGAAAGTCGGTTCCATGCGAACCGACTCTTCTCCCGGCACCCTGCCGGCGCGGGAGCACCTCCCGGCCGCACCAGCCGGTACGCCTGTCCTGGACGTAGTGATCCCCGTCTACAACGAGGAGAAGGACCTCCAGCCGTGCGTCCGCAGACTGCACGAGCACCTCGCGCGGACGTTCCCGTACGCGTTCCGCATCACGATCGCGGACAACGCCTCCACGGACACCACCCCGCAGGTCGCGGCCCGGCTGGCGGCGGAGCTCCCCGAGGTCACCACCTTCCGTCTCGAACAGAAGGGCCGCGGCCGGGCCCTGCGGGCCGTCTGGTCGGCCTCCGACGCCCCCGTCCTCGCCTACATGGACGTGGACCTGTCCACCGACCTCAACGCCCTGCTCCCGCTGGTGGCGCCGCTGATCTCCGGCCACTCGGACCTCGCGATCGGCTCCCGGCTCGCCCGCAGCTCGCGCGTGGTGCGCGGCCCCAAGCGGGAGTTCATCAGCCGGGCCTACAACCTCATCCTGCGCGGCTCGCTCCAGGCCCGCTTCACCGACGCCCAGTGCGGCTTCAAGGCGATCCGCCGTGACGTCGCGCAGGTGCTGCTGCCACTCGTCGAGGACACCGGGTGGTTCTTCGACACCGAGATGCTGGTGCTCGCCGAACGGGCCGGCCTCAGGATCCACGAGGTGCCGGTCGACTGGGTCGACGACCCCGACTCGACCGTGCACATCGTCAAGACCGCTACCGACGACCTCAAGGGCGTGTGGCGGGTCGGCAGGGCCCTGGCCACCGGCTCGCTGCCGCTGGACCGGCTCACCCGGCCGTTCGGCGACGACCCGCGCGACCGCGAGATCCAGGACGTACCGAAGGGGCTGGCCCGCCAGCTCGTCGGGTTCTGCGTGGTCGGCGGCCTGTCGACCCTCTTCTACCTGCTGCTCTACAGCGGCTTCCGCGTCTTCACCGGCTCGCAGGCCGCCAACGCCCTCGCCCTGCTGGTCTCCGCGATCGCCAACACGGCGGCCAACCGCCGGCTCACCTTCGGGGTGCGGGGGCGCGGCGGGGCCGTCCGGCACCAGGCGCAGGGCCTGGTCGTCTTCGGCATCGGACTCGCCCTGACCAGCGGCTCGCTCGCCGCGCTGGGCGCGGCCACGTCCGACCCCGCGCACTCCACCGAACTGGCCGTCCTCATCGCCGCCAACCTCGCGGCGACCGTGCTGCGCTTCCTGCTCTTCCGCGCCTGGGTGTTCCCGGACCGGCGGGACGAGCAGGAGCCCCCGGCGGCCCGGGTCACGCCCGGTCCGCGCCTGGATCACGGCCCGCTCCCGCAGCGGCCGGCCGAGCGGCGGTACGCCCCGAACGACACGACCCGGTTCCGCGCCGGTGACGCCGCGGACCGCACCTGGAGGGACGCCACCGTGCAACTCCAGCCGGTACGCCCGACCGACACCGATCCGAGGAACGCCCGATGACGACGTACTACGACGAGAGAACCCGCGAGACGGACACCAGCCCCGCCGACTGGGAGCGGCCCGCGACGGCCCCTCCGCCGCCCCCCGCCTCCGAGCGGCCCTTCGCACGGCGCCTGTGGCGCGGCCGCCCCGAGGACCCCCGCTGGGCCCGCCCGGCCTTCCTCGGCCTGCTGCTCGTCACCACCGTGCTCTACCTCTACAACCTGAGCGCCTCCGGCTACGCCAACTCCTTCTACTCGGCGGCCGTCCAGGCCGGCAGCGAGTCCTGGAAGGCGTTCTTCTTCGGCTCGCTGGACTCGGCCAATGCCATCACCGTCGACAAGCCGCCGGCCGCGCTGTGGCCGATGGCCCTGTCCGTGCGGCTCCTCGGTCTCAGCTCCTGGGCGATCCTCGCCCCCGAGGTCCTCATGGGCGTCGGCACGGTGGCCGTCGTGTACGCGGCGGTGCGGCGCCGGTTCAGCCCCGCGGCCGGTCTGATCGCGGGCGCGGTGCTCGCGCTCACCCCCGTCGCGGCGCTGATGTTCCGCTTCAACAACCCGGACGCGATGCTGGCGCTGCTGATGGCCGTGGCCTGCTACTTCGTCATCCGGGGCCTGGAGGACGGCCGTACGAAGTGGCTGGTCTGGGCCGGGGTGGCCATCGGTTTCGCCTTCCTCGCCAAGACCCTCCAGGCGTTCCTGATCCTGCCCGGGCTCGCCCTGGTCTACGGCGTCTGCGCCCCCGTCTCGGTGAAGAGGCGGATCGGGCAGCTCGCCGCGGGTCTGGCGGCGATCGTCGTCTCCGGCGGCTGGTGGGTGGCGATCGTCGAGCTGTGGCCCGCGTCCTCCCGCCCGTACATCGGCGGCTCGCAGAACAACAGCTTCCTGGAACTGACCTTCGGCTACAACGGCCTGGGCCGCCTCAACGGCGAGGAGACCGGCAGCGTCGGCGGCGGTGGCGGGGGAGGCGGCGGCAACTGGGGCGAGACCGGCTGGGACCGGCTGTTCAGCTCCTCCGTCGGCGGCCAGATCTCCTGGCTGATCCCGGCCGCGCTGATCCTCCTGGTCGCCGGGCTGGTGGCCACCCGCAAGGCCCGGCGCACGTCGGTGACCCGCGGTTCGTTCCTGGTCTGGGGCGGGGCGCTGCTCACGACCATGCTGGTCTTCAGCTACATGCAGGGCATCTTCCACGAGTACTACACCGTGGCCCTCGCCCCCTACATCGCCCCGCTCGTCGGCATGGGCGCGGTGCTGCTCTGGGAGCAGCGCGGCAAGGCGTGGGCGTCGCTGACCCTGGCGTCGGCGATGACGGCGACCGCGGCCTGGGGGTACGTCCTGCTCAACCGCTCCTCCGACTACCTGCCCTGGCTGAAGTGGCTGGTGCTGGTCGGCGGTCTGACGGCGGCCCTGGGTCTGGTCTTCGCCGGGCGGCTGGGCCGTCGACTGGCCCTGGGCGCCGCGGGGCTGGGCCTCGTCGCCGCGCTGGCCGGTCCGGCGGCGTACACCCTGACCACGCTGAACGAGGGGCACACCGGCTCGATCGTCACGGCGGGCCCGGCGGTGGCCGGCGGACGCGGCGGCCCGGGCGGCGGCCCCGGCGGCGGCTTCCCGGGCGGGGGCCAGAACCAGCAAGGACAGCAGAACCAGCAAGGACAGCAAAACCAGCAGAACCAGCAGGCTCCGCAGGGCTTCCCCGGCGGCGGCATGCCGGGCCAGAACCAGCAGAACGGCGACGGCGGCCGGACGGGCGGCATGGGCGGCGGTGGCGGCATGGGCGGTCTGCTCAACGGCGCCAGCGTCAGCTCCCAGGCCAAGAAGCTGCTGGAGGCCGACGCCGACCGGTACACGTGGGCCGCGGCGGCCATCGGCGCCCAGAACGCGGCGAGTTACCAGCTGTCCACCGGCGAGCCGGTGATGGCCATCGGCGGCTTCAACGGCACCGACCCGTCCCCGACCCTGGCCCAGTTCAAGCAGTACGTGGCCGACGGGAAGATCCACTATTTCATCGCCTCCGGCACCGGCGGTGGCATGGGCGGCAGCAGCGACGGCACCTCCTCCCAGATCACCTCCTGGGTCGAGGCCAACTTCGAGAAGGTCACGGTCGGTTCGTCGACCTTCTACGACCTCACGCAGAAGGCGAGCGACTGAGCGATCCCGACCGGGAGAAGGGCGGTGGCCGAGAGCCACCGCCCTTCTCCGCTATTCGGTTATTCGGTTATTCGGTTATTCGGTTGTACAGCGTATGGGAATCATTCTACGGTGTACAGCATGACGACGACTCCCCAGGAACAGGGCCAGGACCACTCCCCACCCCAGGCTCAGGGCCACCCCCAACGCTGGCTGATCCTCGGGGTCATCTGCCTCGCCCAGCTCACCGTGCTGCTGGACAACACGATCCTGAACGTGGCGATCCCCTCGCTCACGCGCGAGATGGACGCCACGACCGCCGACGTCCAGTGGATGATGAACGCCTACTCGCTGGTGCAGTCCGGCCTGCTGCTCACCGCGGGCAACGCCGCCGACCGCTACGGCCGCAAGCTGCTGCTGATGTCGGGCCTGGCGATCTTCGGAGTCGGCTCGCTGGCGGCGGGCCTGTCCCAGAGCCCCGCCCAGCTGATCGCGGCCCGTGCGGGCATGGGCGTCGGCGGCGCGCTGCTGATGACCACGATCCTCGCCGTCGTCGTGCAGATCTTCGACGACAAGGAGCGGGTCAAGGCCATCGCGCTGTGGTCGACGGTCAGTTCGCTCGGTTTCGCGGCCGGGCCGCTGATCGGCGGGGTGATGCTGAACCACTTCTGGTGGGGCGCGATCTTCCTGATCAACATCCCGGTGGCGGTGCTGGGCCTGGTCGCGGTCGCCGCGCTCGTGCCGGAGTCCAAGCACAAGGCGGGCGACCGGCCCGACCTGGTCGGCGCGGTGCTGTCGACCATCGGCATGACGGCCGTGGTGTACGCGATCATCACCGGCCCCGAGCACGGCTGGACCTCCGCGCAGGTGCTGGTCTCCGCGCTGATCGGCGTGGCCGTCCTGGGCCTCTTCGTGATGTGGGAGCTGCGGACCGAGCACCCGATGCTCGACATGCACTTCTTCCGCAACCAGAAGTTCGTGGGCGCGGTCGCGGGCGCGATCCTCGTGGCGTTCGGCATGACGGGTTCGCTGTTCCTGCTCACGCAGCACCTGCAGTTCGTGCTCGGCTACGAGCCGCTGGACGCGGGTCTGCGGACCGCTCCGCTGGCGTTGACCGTCGTGGCGCTGAACTTCACCGGGATCGGGGCGAAGCTGGTGCTGAAGGCCGGGACGCCGACGGCCATCGCGCTCGGCATGGCCCTGGTGTCCGCGGGGCTCGCGGCGATCGCGCTGCTCGGGGGCCACGGGTACGGCGGGATGCTGCTCGGGCTGGTCGTGATGGGGGCGGGTGTGGCCCTGTCCATGCCGGCGATGGCCAACGCGATCATGAGCGCGATACCGCCGGAGAAGGCGGGTGTGGGTGCCGGGATCAACGGCACGCTCGCGGAGTTCGGGAACGGGCTGGGGGTGGCTGTTCTCGGGGCGGTCCTCAACTCGCGGTTCGCGTCGCTGGTCGCCGTCTCGGCGGCGTCGTTGCCGACGGCGCTGGCCGCGGCTGACGGCGCGGAGGAGAAGGCGCGTATCTCCGACGCGTTCGCCTCCGGGCTGGAGACGAGTCAGTTGGTGGGGGCGGTGGCTGTGCTGGCGGGGGGTTTGGTAGCGGCTGCTTTGTTGAGGCGGGCCGAGCGGGCAGAGTCCGCCTAAGGGCTCGGGCGGCTGGGTAGTGGGCGGCTGCGGGAGCGTTCGGGCTGGTCGCGCCCACGCGGCGGAGCCGCACATCTGCGCGGCCCGCGCCCCCAGGAAGCGCGTCTAGCATGAGCGGCATAGCAAGATTGAGGAAGGTGCGCCATGGCGAAGGCGTCCGAGAAGGCCGCGCGGACCAGCGTCTGGCTGGAAGGCAAGGCGCACCGGCGGCGCGGCGGGGGGCAGCCCTCGGGGCTGGACCGGGGGCGGATCATCGAGGCCACCGTGCGGCTGCTGGACGCCGAGGGGCTGGCCAGGTTCTCGATGCGGCGGCTCGCCGGAGAGCTGAACGTGACCGCGATGTCCGTCTACTGGTACGTCGACACCAAGGACGACCTCCTCGAACTCGCCCTGGACCAGGTCATGGGCGAGATGCGGCTGCCCGACCCGGACGCCGACGAGGACTGGCGCGACCAGGTGCGGGCCCTGGCCCGGGAGTACCGGGCGCTGCTGGTGCGGCACCCCTGGGTGTCGGCGCTGGTCGGCGTCTTCCTCAACATCGGCCCCCACAACCTGGCGTTCTCGCGGGTCGTCCAGCGCGTCGTCCGCAGGACCGGGCTGCCGGCGAAACGCCTGACGAGCACGATCTCGGCGGTCTTCCAGTTCGTCTACGGCTACGGGACGCTGGAGGGTCACCTCGCCATCCGGGCCGCGGCCGCCGGCCTGACCGTGGACGAGTACTTCCAGCAGTCGCTGAGCACGGTGACGGAGGCCCCGCAGGCCGCCGAGGTCCTCCAGGAGTCGCAGGAGATCATGGCGGCGCGCGGCGGCGACACCGTCGCCGAGATGCTGGAGCGCGACTTCGAGTTCGCGCTGGAGCTGCTCGTCGCCGGCATCGAGGCGATGGTCGCCCGGGAGGAATGAGCCCCTCGGGACGGGGCGCCCGGGAGGGATGAGCCCCGGGGGGGAGCCGGTTACTCCCCCTCGGCCAGCCGTGCCGGGAACCCGCCCGTCGCCACCGGGCCCCACCGCTCCGGCGTGATCCGGATGATGGACTTGCCCTGCTTGACCATGGCCGCGCGGTACTCGTCCCAGTCGGGGTGCTCCCCGGCGATGTTCCGGTAGTACTCGACGAGCGGTTCGACGGAGTCGGGACTGTCGACGACCTCGGCCGTGCCGTCGATCTGGACCCAGGGGCCGTTCCAGTCGTCGCTGAGGACGATCAGGCTCACCCGGGGGTCGCGCTTGGCGTTGCGGGTCTTGGCGCGCTCCGGGTAGGTGGAGACGACGATCCGGCCGGAGTCGTCCACCCCGCAGGTCAGCGGGGAGCCCTGGGGACCGCCGTCGGCCCGCCGGGTCAGCAGGATCGCGTGGTGCCGGGGCCGGACGAAGTCGAGCAACTCGTCCAGCGAGACGCGGGTGTTCGTAGCGATGTTCGGTGCCATGTGCGGCAGCCTACGACGCCAGCGCCTCGGCGAGGTTGTCGTACACGGGGACGTCCCGGCGCAGCCCGGTCAGCTCCAGGACGCGGCTCGCGACACCGTCGGGCCGGGCCACCAGGCGCACCCGTGCCTCGGGACGCAGCCGGTGCCGTATGTCGTTGATGAGGCGGACGCCCTGGGAGTCCATGAAGGAGGTGCCGGTGAGGTCCAGGACGAGCACCTCCAGGCGGTCGCCCCGGGCCTCGACCGCGGACACGACGAGCGGAAACAGCTCTTCGGCGTTGCAGAAGTCGATCTCGGCGGGCATGGCGAGATGGACGCGACCGGGCAGGTCGCGCGATTCGGTGGGATTCGGGAGGAAAGTCACGGAGCTCACCTGGCAGACGTTCGTCCGGATTCCGGTAAGGCCGCTTCCTGACCCGTGGAGCCCATTCCACCACGGCCCGGGGTGGTCGCGAAAGCGCCTGGCCCGGCCGTCGGCCGGACGTCACTTCGAGGCAACCGAGCAGTTAGAGTGCTGTCCGTCCTGTGCTCGCAGTCGGGAATGTGCTGCGGAGCTCTCCTGCGCATGGTCATGGCCGTGCATGCCGAAGAGGTTCGTGGTGGCTGCGTCCGAGTTTCCTGATTTGCCCCGTTTTCCGGTCGGCTTCGAGCTGGCCGAGGCCCTCACGGTGGCTTCTCGGCAACTCCACGAGACCCTCACCCCGCACAGCACCCTGCGCACGGCCGTCCGGCTCGCCGTCCACCTCATGCCCGGGGCCGAGCACGCCGGCGTCTCCGAGATCGAGCGCGGCAACAAGCTGCGCACCCTCGCCTGGACCGACGAGGTCGTGCGCTCCGCCGAGGCCCGGCACGAGGGCCGCGACCAGCCCGGGCACTGGGAGCAGCTGTGGCACAGCCCCGTGGCGCGGATAGCGGACAGCGAGTCCGACGAGGGCTGGGACGTGCTGTCGGCCCTGGGACTGCGCTCGGCGCTGTCGCTGCGGCTGCGCGCCGACCGCCGCCGGCTGACCGTGCTCACGGCCTACGCGCGCAAGCCGGGCGCCTTCGACGAGGACGCGACGCGCATCGGCCGGCTGTTCACCGCGCACGTCAGCTTCGCCCTGGAGTCCGCGACCGTGCGCGAGCAGCTCACCGAGGCCATGCGCACCCGGGACCTGATCGGCCAGGCCACCGGCATCCTCATGGAACGCCAGGGCATCGACGCGGCCGCGGCCTTCGAGAGCCTGGTGCGCGCCTCCCAGCGCGAGAACGTGAAACTGCGCGATCTGGCCCGCCGTATCGTCGGCGCTCACAACTCCACGTGAGGGCATGTGAGTTGCGGCGGGGGCGTTAAGGGACGCCGACGGGATACCCGTACGGTCATGAGCTCCGAGACGTCCGACACGCTGGACCAGGCGATGGTGCGCAGCAGCGGTCTCGACACCCTGCTGCGCGACCTGACCGACCGCGCGGTGCAGGAGGTGCCCGGCGCCGCCGCGTGCAGCATCACGGTGCGCCGTGCGGACCGGCTGCTCACCCTGGCCGGCAGCGAGGGCCTGCCGAGCGGCCTGGATTTGAGGCAGTACGAGAACGGCTCCGGCCCCTGCGTCGAGGCCGCCGAGACCGGCACCGAACAGTACGCCCCGGACCTGGCCGTGGAGTCCCGCTGGCCGTCGTACACGGGCTACGCGCTGTCCACGGGCGTCCGTTGCGTGCTGGCGGTGCCGATCGCCGTCGAGGGCGAGACCGGCGCCGCGATCAACTTCTACGGGGAGCGGGCCGGGGTGCTGGGCACGGGCCGGGACGCGGCCCGTGCCTTCGCGGCCCGGGCGGGGGACGCGATCAGTGTGGCGCTGCGCATCGAGCGGCGCCGCCAGTCGGCGGCCGACGTGCGCACCGCGCTGCTCTCCCGCAGCGTCATCGACCAGGCGATCGGCATCCTCATGGCCCGGGAGCGGATCGACGCGCGCCTCGCGCTGGAACGGCTGCGCCGGGTCTCGCAGGACCGGAACGTCAAACTCCGGGACCTGTGCAGCCAATTGGTGGCGAGAGTCTCCCGGCCGGCAGACCCCGCCTCACGCCGCCGGGAGTGACTCGCCCTGCACGGCCTGGATGTCCAGCTCCACCTTGAGCGTGGTGCCGACGGCGGCGATGCCCGCCTGGAGGACCTGGTTGTAGTTCATCGCGAAGTCCTCGCGGTGCAGTTCGGTCGTGGCGCGGAAGGCCGCGCGGGTGCCGCCCCAGGGGTCCGGGCCGGTGCCGAGGTAGGCCAGGTCCAGGTCGACCGGCCGTACGACGCCGTGCATGCCCAGTTCGCCGTGGACGGTCCACCGGTCCGACCCGGTCGCCGTCAGCCCCGTGGACCGGTAGGTGATCTCGGGGAACCGCTCGACGTCGAGGAAGTCCGGCGACTTCAGGTGCCCGTCGCGCATGCCGTTGCCGGTGTCGATGGACGCGGCCCGGATCACCGCCTCCACCCGGGACTTGGTGACGTCGTCCGGGGCGATCTCGATCGAGCCGGAGAACTCCGTGAACCGGCCGTGCACGCTGGAGATGCCCAGGTGCTGCGCCACGGCGGCCACGCTGGAGTGCACCGGGTCGACGGTCCACGGCCCGGGCGGCGGCAGCTCGGTGCCGCCCTGCCGGGCCAGCGTCACCGTGCCGACCTCGGCCCGCCCGCTCGCCGTGACGATCACGCTGGAGGCCGCGGGCGCGTACCCGACGGCCGTGACGATGACCGTGTACGCCCCCGGCTCCAGCGGCGTCACGTCCCGTACGGCGCCCTCCGCGTCGGCCTCGGCGCGCAGCACCTGCGCACCCGTCATGTCCGCCACCGTGACGACCGCGTGCGACACGGCCCATCCGTCCCGGGTGCGGATCCTCGCGGTCAGTCCCATCAGGTAACTCCTCAGAAAGAGACCGGCCCGCGGCAGGGGCGCACCTCCGCTCAGAGCGCGCCCACCGCCACGGGCCGGGGTCCGTACTACTCGCCGGGGTGGGCGAGTTCGATGTCGTGGCCGTCGGTGCCGCGGCCCGTGACCGTCAGGGCGGTGGCCACCGGCGGGTAGCCCGTCGCGATGACGGTGTACTCGCCGCCGTCCAGGTCGGTGAAGGCGTACGCCCCGTCCGTGCCGGTCGTGGCCGAGCCGACGACGTTGCCGGCCTGGTCGAGCAGCGTCACCCGGGCGTCGGCCAGCGGGCCGTGCGGGGCGCGGACGACACCCTGGACGCGGGCGCCCGAGCCCAGGTCGATCTCGACCCGGGTGACCCCGGCGCCGCCCACCTCGACGGGCAGGGCGCGCGGCCGGTATCCGGCGGCGTTCACCGCGACGGTCACCGCCCCCGGCACCAGCTCGGCGAAGGAGAACTCGCCCTGCTCACCGGTGGCCTGGGTGGCCAGCAGGTCCCCGCGCACGTCCGTCACGATGACCATGGCGTCCTTGACCGGCTGCCCGCTCTCCGCGGCCCGCACCAGGCCGGTCAGCCCGCTGGTGCCGCTGAGCAGGATGTCGTAGGAGACCGGCTCGCCGTTCACCACGACCGTGGAGGCCTGCGGCTGGAAGCCGTCGGCGGAGGCGATCAGGACGTACGACCCGGAGGCCGGGGCGTCCAGCACGTAGGAGCCGTCGGCCTGCGCCACGGACCGGCCCAGCTGACGCCCGGCCAGCGAGATCAGCGTGACGGCGGCCTGCGGCACGGGCGCGGACTCGTTGCCGCGGACGAAACCGCGGACCGGCACACCGCCCCCGGCGGAGCCGGGCTCCTCGCCCCGGGCCATCGTGGCGACGGCGGCGAGCCGCTGCGTGCCCTCGGGCCCGGTGCCGCCGGCGCCCTCGGTCTCCGCCACGGCCCAGCTCGGCACGGCCCGCTCCCCGGCGGGAGCCCCGGCGGGAGCCTCGGCGGAAGCGGAAGCCACGGCCGGAGTCTCGGCGGGTGCGTCCGCGTCCGCGGCCTGCGCCAGCGCGCCCTTCGTCTTCAACGGGACCTCCTTGATGAACAGCGCCACGAGCAGGGCGAGCAGCGCCAGCGGGGCCGAGTAGAGGAACACGTCCGCGACACCGTGGCCGTAGGCGCTCTCCACGACGGTGCGGATCGGCGCGGGCATCGCGCCGAGGTCGGGGATGTTGCCCTCGCCCGTGCCGGCGTGACCGAGGGCCGCGCCCTTGGGACCGAGGTCGGCGAGGCCGTCCTTGACGTAGTCGGTGATCTTGTTGGCCAGGACCGCGCCCAGGGCGGAGACGCCCACGGCACCGCCGAGGGACCGGAAGAAGGTCACCGTGGAGCTGGCGGCACCGAGATCACCCGGCTCCACCTGGTTCTGCGTGCAGAGCACCAGGTTCTGCATCATCATGCCGATGCCGAGACCCAGCAGCGCCATGAAGATCGCTATGTGCCAGTACTCGGTGTCGTAGCGGATCGTGCCCAGCAGTCCGAGACCGGCCGTCACCAGCACACCGCCGCCGAGCAGCCAGCCCTTCCAGCGCCCGGTCCGGGTGATGATCTGGCCGGAGACGGTGGAGGAGACGAACAGGCCCGCGATCATCGGGATCGTCATGACGCCGGACATCGTCGGCGACTTGTCCCGGGCCAGCTGGAAGTACTGGCTGAAGAAGACGGTCCCCGCGAACATCGCGACCCCGACGAACAGCGAGGCCAGCGACGCCAGCGTGATGGTGCGGTTGCGGAACAGCCGCAGCGGGATGATCGGCTCGCTCGCCTTGGACTCGACCAGGACGAACAGCGCCAGCAGCACCACGGAACCGCCGACCATCGCGTACGTCTGCCAGGAGAGCCAGTCGTACTTGTCACCGGCGAAGGTGACCCAGATGAGCAGCAGGCAGACGGCCGCGGTGATGAAGAAGGCACCGCCCCAGTCGACCTTTACCTTCCGCTTCACCACGGGCAGGTGCAGGGTCTTCTGCAGCACGATCAGGGCGATCACGGCGAAGGGCACGCCGACGTAGAAGCACCAGCGCCAGCCGAGCCAGTCGGTGTCGGTGATGACACCGCCGACCAGCGGGCCGCCGACCATCGCCGTGGCGAAGACGGCGCCCAGGTAGCCGTTGTACCGGCCGCGCTCACGCGGCGAGATCATCGCCGCCATGATGATCTGGGCCAGCGCGGACAGACCGCCCATGCCGATGCCCTGGACGGCCCGGAACGTGATCAGCGTGGCCGGGTTCTGCGACATGCCGGCCGCGGCCGAACCGGCCACGTAGATCACCAGCGCCAGCTGCACGAGCAGCTTCTTGGAGAACAGGTCGGCGAGCTTGCCCCACAGCGGGGTGGACGCCGTCATCGCGAGGAGCGCGGCGGTGACGACCCAGGTGTAGGCGCTCTGGCCGCCGCCGAGGTCGCTGATGATGCGGGGCAGGGCGTTGGAGACGATCGTCGACGACAGGATCGCGACGAACATGCCGAGCAGCAGCCCGGTGAGGGCCTCCATGATCTGCCGGTGTGTCATCGGAGCGCCGTCGCCGGAGGAGCCGTGGGAGCCTCCCCCGTGCTTGGCATGAGCCCGCACACCGGCTGGTGTGGTCGTTGCCATGGGCTTCCTTTTCTTACGTGCTTGCGGGTGTACGGGTGGTCTGTTCGAAGGCGGGCGGTGCCGCCCGGGCCGCGGGCCGGGCGTCGAAGCTCTCCCTCAGCCGCGCCATCAGGGACGTGAGCTGGCCGACCTCCTCGTCGGTCCAGTCGCTCAGGCGCTCGGCGAGGACCTCGGTGGTCCGCCGGGACAGCTCGTCGAGCTGGGCGTGACCCGCGGGGGTGAGGCGCAGGATGCGGGAGCGCTTGTCCCCGGGGTCGGGGGAGCGTTCGATCCAGCCCCGGGCCACGACGTGCGCGACATGGCGGCTGGTGACCGACATGTCCACCGCGAGCAGCTCGGCGAGCTTGCTCATGCGCATGTCGCCGTGGCGGCCCAGCAGCGTCAGTACGGCCGCCGACCCGCCGGGGCACTCGGCCGGCATGATCCTGCCGAGCTCCCGCTTCACGGCGCCGAAGGCACTGAACTGGCGGACCAGCTCCTCGTACTGCGCCCTCTCGGCCATGACACCTCCGCTTTCGTTGCTTAGGGCAACCATGGCATCTGTTGGTTGCTGAAGGCAAATAAAAAGGGAGGGTGCGGTAACAAAAACTTGGCAAAGGCAAGTATTGCGGCAGTAAATGTGCAGGTGGTGAGCCTGGCGGTACGGGTCGCGCCAGGACAAACGGAAGGCCAACCCCCACTTGGGGAGCCCCGGCGTTTTCGCTAGGGTCTCGGGCCATGGCGAACAACCAGGCCCCCCAGGGCAATCACGACCCTGCCGGCAGCACCCAGATGTTCCGCGCGTTCGTCGACGAGGCGCCGCAGGGGCGGCAGGCCGCGGCGACCAGTGGCGGTCCGCGGATCGGTCTCATCGTCGGCGTCGTGGTCGCGGTGGCGATCGTCGCGGCGGTGGCTTGGCTGGCGCTGTCGTAACTCGTACGGCGGGTTCACGGGCAACGGCGCTGCTGTGCGGTTCGTTGCCCGGTGCCGGCGTTTGCGCTGAGGCGGGGTGGGTCCGCAGCCCGGCGTAGCGGGGTGCCGCTTCTTTGGGACGGGTGCCGCCCTTAGCGGCACGATTGCCCGCAGCTAAGCGGGACGGGCCGGCCCGCAGCCAGGCGGCGGGCCCCGCGGCGACAGGTCTGCGGCGGCAGCCACGACGCGCCCGCACCCGCCAGACGGCGCAAGGGGACGTGTCGGGGGGTGTCCGCCCGCAGCGGTTGGCGCGTCAACGCCAGTCAGTCGGTAAAAGGGTCAATCGCGCCGTTCCGAGGACGGACACACCCCGGCGGGGCGCCCCCCCCCGCC